>JAJPIV010000146.1 GCA_021324595.1 Actinomycetota bacterium
GAGCGACGGCATGAAGCCCTGGACGAACGCGCTGTAGGTCTCGTTGACCAGCCGCTGCGACTCCGCCGCGATCGTGTCGAACACCAGCGAGCTCTTGCCGGATCCGGAGACGCCGGTGAACACGGTCAGCCGCCGCTTCGGGATCGCGACGCTGATGTCCTTCAGGTTGTTCTCCCGGGCACCGTGCACCCGGATCAGGTCATGCCGGTCCGCGGGGTGCGGCGCGGGGACCGCCTTCGCCGTCACCGGTCCTGCAGCAGGCCGAGGACGTTGCCGTCGGGATCGGCGATGGTGGCCACCAGGCGGCCCCCGCCGACGTCATGCGCGGGCTCCCGCACGGTGGCCCCGGCGGCGGTCACCTCGGCGAGCTTCGCCTCGATGTCGGCCACGTGCCAGTAGGCGACCGGCGAGGTCATCCCCTGGGGCCCGCCGCCCGGCACCAGCCCGACCTGCTGGCCCGCCGCCTCGAAGCCGACGTAGTAGGGCGAGTCGGTCTGCGGCGGCACGCCGAGCAGGGCGGAGTACATCGCCTTGGCCGCCTCCAGGTCGGACACCGGATGCAACAGCGTCCTGACGCCCTGCGTGGGAGTGCTGGTCATGATGGTCAGCTCCTTGAGAGTCCACGGTTCGTGGCGACCACGCCGATCGCCCCGGTCCGGGAGGCTGGATCGCCTCCTCAGGAGTATGACGGCGGCACCGGGGCGGCGCTTGCCGATTCGTGACCGCTCCGCCAGCGACGGAGCGCACCAGCCACCCCCGGGCGCGCCAGCCACCCCCGGGCGCGCCAGCCACCCCCGGGCGCGCCAGCCCCGAGCCTCGCCGGCCGGGCCGCGGGGCGCCGCCGGTCTTGGAACGGCCGCGGGCGTGTGATTTGCTGGCAGGGGTTCCCGGCTGTGCGCGAAGGCGCTCGGCCATGCACGCGGGAGGCGACCGTGGCCAGGAAGCAGCGGATCAGCTACGTGCCGCTCGAGGCGATGGACGAGCGGATGCGCGCGGAGATGGAGCGTTGCCGGCGCGAGGGCACCCCCCGGCCGGAGAGCTCCGCGGTGCGCGCCCACGTCCCGGCGTGCTTCTGGGCGTTCGCCGACTCATGGCAGGCAATCTTCCGCCAGGGCGTGTGCGACCACGCCATCAAGGAGCTCTGCCGGGTGTACGTGTCGCGCACGGTCAAGTGCGAGTACTGCGGCAACCAGCGCTCCGAGCTGGCCCGCGCCCGCGGCCTGACCGAGGGAAAGTACGACGACCTGCTGAACTTCGAGGCCTCCGGCCGGTACAGCGAGCGCGAGAAGGCGGCGCTCGCCTACGCGGAGGCGATCACCTGGCGGCTGGAGTCCACCGACGAGCTCTGGGACCGCCTGCACCGGCACTTCACCGAGCCCGAGCTGGTCGAGCTCGGCTGCTTCATCGCGCTGACCATGGGCCAGCAGAGCTGGCTGCGGCTGCTGGACATCGAGCACCACGAGGTGCTTCCCGGAACCTCCGCCTCCATGGCCCCGGGCTTCGAAACCCCGGAGGAACTGGCCGCCTCGAAGGCCGCACCGGGCTACTGGGCCAAGGCGCCGGGCGCCGCCGCGGGTTGACGCGGCTCCCTGCCTCATCTCCGCCTGGCCGGCTCCCCCGCCGCCAGGTGTGAGCGCTCACCACCCGCCTGGTCGCCGTCAGCGCGGTCCGGGTGCGCCGCCGCCGGCATGCCGTGGCCTGGTACGCGCCGGGTCGCCGCCGGTCCCCGGGGGGCGGTCACCATCGCGGTGGTAGCCGGGGAGGCGCATGGCGACCTCGGGGTCGAGCTCGGCGATTCGCTCCCACAGCTCGGCGATCCTGATCGCGATCCGGTCGGCGCCGGCGAGCTCGGCTGCCATGGGCGGCCGCGGCCAGCATGGCTCGGGCGGCCGCCCCGCCGCCCCGGGCGGGTGATCCTGCCCGGCGCGCGCGTGCGGGCCGTGCGCCGGACCGGCGCTCGAGGGCCGGGGGGCCGGGAGGGCCAGCCGCGCGGCCTGGGCCGCCAGCTCATCGATGGCCCGGCCGATCTCGGCGATGAGATCGCCGGCGACGGCACCGGCCACGTCCGCAGGGTCCGCGTCCGGGCAGCCGCCGGCCCGCCCCTCGGAAATCGAACACATGCTCGAATGATACCGGGGCAGGCCGACGGCGGGCGGCCGGACCTGTGCACAACGTGTGGATGACCTGGGCCTGGCTCGCGCTCCCAGCCGGGTGCCCGGGAAATTTGAGCACACACCTGGTGGACAGCGTTCGCGCACGTCACGGTCGTGGTCCCGGGCCGGTGAGGGGGAGCTGTCCACAGGTTGGCGCACAGCGAGCGCACAGGCGGCGCGGCGTGTCTGCACAGGCGATCCACAGCGGCATCCACATCGGGACTGGACGCCTCCGGCCGCCGGCAGAACACTGTCAGAGCCGTCCGGTAGAACGGGTGCGGCTCTTGGCGGGAAGGGGGTGCGGCCGGGGTGAGCGTCGCGGAGATCGCGCCGCGGGAGGAGTTCGAGCGGACCCCGCCGCACGACATCGCCGCCGAGCAGTGCGTTCTCGGCGGGATGATGCTGTCCAAGGACGCGATCTCCGACGTCCTCGAGGTGATCAAGCCTGCCGACCACTACCGGCCCGCCCACCAGATCGTCCACGAGACCATCCTCGACCTGTACGGCAGGGGCGAGCCGGCCGATGCGGTGACGGTCGCCGCCGAGCTGACCAAGCGCGGCGAGATCGCCAAGATCGGCGGTGCCCCCTACCTGCACACGCTGATCGCGTCGGTGCCGACCGCGGCGAACGCCGGCTACTACGCGCGGATCGTCCGCGAGCGGGCGATCCTGCGGCGCCTGGTCGAGGTGGGGACCAGGATCGCGCAGCTCGGCTATGCCGGCGACGGCGACGCCGACGAGCTGGTCGACCGGGCGCAGGCCGAGGTGTACGGGGTCACCGAGCGGCGGGTGAGCGACGACTACCGGCCGTTGTCGGAGATCATGCCCGAGACGCTGCTGGAGATCGAGGCAATCGGCAGCCGCAACGGCACGATGACGGGGGTGCCGACCGGGTTCGCCGACCTGGACGCGCTCACCAACGGCCTGCACCCGGGCCAGATGATCGTGATCGCCGCTCGGCCCGCGCTGGGGAAGTCGACGCTGGCCCTCGACCTGGCCAGGGCGGCCTCGATCAGGCACGGGCTCACTTCGGTGATCTTCAGCCTGGAGATGAGCCGCAGCGAGATCACCATGCGCCTGCTCTCGGCCGAGGCGCGGATCCCCCTTCACTCGATGCGCACCGGCCAGATGAGCGACGACGACTGGACGCGGCTGGCCAGGCGGATGAGCGAGATCGCGCACGCGCCGATGTTCATCGACGACTCCCCGAACATGTCGATGATGGAGATCCGGGCCAAGTGCCGCCGGCTCAAGCAGCAGCACGACCTGCGGCTGGTCATCGTCGACTACCTGCAGCTGATGAGCTCGCCGAGGAAGGTGGAGAACAGGCAGCAGGAGGTCTCCGAGCTCTCCCGCTCGCTCAAGCTGCTGGCCAAGGAGCTTGACGTGCCGGTCGTCGCGGTTGCCCAGCTCAACCGCGGCCCCGAGCAGCGGACCGACAAGCGGCCGCTGCTGTCGGACCTGCGCGAGAGCGGGGCCATCGAGCAGGACAGCGACGTCGTCATCCTGCTGCACCGGGAGGACGCCTACGAGCCCGAGTCGCCCAGGGCCGGGGAGGCCGACTTCATCGTGGCCAAGCACCGGAACGGCCCGACAACCACGGTGACGGTCGCGTTCCAGGGACACTACAGCCGGTTCGTCGACATGGCGAGGATCTGACCGGCCGGAGGGCCGACCCGCGGCGCCCGGCCCGCGGCGCGCGGGGCGGACGCGCGTGCCGTACACTAGCGAGGGTTCGCCTTGCGCTCGTAGCTCAACGGATAGAGCATCTGACTACGGATCAGAAGGCTGGGGGTTCGAGTCCCTCCGAGCGCGCCCAGGTCAGAAGGTCCCTTCCGTTCCCGGATGGGGCCTTTTTGCTAACGGATCTGCTAACAGCTACTGCCCACCAGTGGGGTCGGACAGGCGTGCCAGGCTCAGATGAGCGGCTCGGTGCAGAGCTGGCCAAGAGCCTGGACGGCGCGGCGGAGCAGCTCCGGTCCCGCCGCTGGACGCCGGGCCGTACCGGTTCGCGCAGGCCGGCGCGCTAACCCTGCGAGTCCGCGAGGGCGGCCGCACCGTGCTGGTGCACGGGCTGATCGCCACCAGCGTCAACGCTGACAGCAATCGGGAGATCCCCGGCTTCGACATCACCTCCGCCGAGCACGGCGCGGGCTGGCAGGCATTCTTCCGCGGCCTGGCCGACGTCGTCCTGGCCGCCTCCGGCGCCCGCCGCCGCATGGCCGCCGCGATCGCCGCCACCTTGCCCGGCGCGTCCTGGCAGCGATACCGCACGCATCACCCTGCGGGATCTCCTCACCAAGGTCAGCAGGTCCAGCCAGCCGCGGGCCGCCACGCTGGTACGGACCACCGCCACCGACACGATCAGCGCCCAACATCACCACAAGACCTTCACGGCGCCGTCTCTTACACCAAAATCGCGGACGTGGCCGCGCATTCTGCCCGCGGTTCTTCACCTACTACAACCACGAGCACCGCCACTCCGGCATCGCGTATCACACGCCCGCGTCCGTCCACTTCGGGACCGCCACCGAGGTGCCCGAGCAGCGAGCCGAGACTTGGACATGGCCTCCCGCAGGGTGCCCGGGTTCACCCCCGGCGACCATCATGACGCCCGGCTGGCCTACGGCGCGCTGGCCATGGCGGTCACGCACCGGCAGGCCGCGCACGAACGAGGCGATCACCAGCGACTCCAGCGCGTTCGCCTTCGTGACGTGGCTGCCGGACAGCCGGGACACGAACGCGTCCGCTGTGCCGCGCAGCTTCAGCCGCGCCAGCGTCACCGGCCCGGCCGTCGTCCTGACGGTCACGTCCCGGTAGCCGCTGCGCGAGCCCGGCCGCGAGTCCGGGCAGGCAGCGGCCCGCTGGTAGCGGTCCCGGCCCAGGAACCTGCTCACCTCGGCCTTCAGCGCGGCCTGGATCAGTAGCCGCGCGTTGAGCCGGGCCACCTCCTCCAGGATCTCCGGAAGCTGCCGGCCCTGGCCGGACAGGTCATCGACCTTTGCGCGAATCCGGTCCGTGGGCGATACTCGTGCTGGCATGGGCGTAGGTCCTCCCTTTCGAAGATTTGGCGATCTTGAAGGAAATCTACGCCCGTCTCATTTACACCGGCGGCTGGACGCGATTCGAGCACCTTACACCGCTGCAGATTTAGTTGAGGGTATTGATTTCCACCTGGCCCAACGTCGCGTAACGACACGCACCAACCTTGATCAACTTACGCTAAGTGGCGTTGACTCAGGAGAACCGCTGACCGTCAGGTCCGACTTCGACCTTGAGATCATCGCGGGTCTTCCCGGATGCGTATGAGAGTCTCTGGCCTCGCATCGGCATGAAATAGGCCTGGCCCTCGGCTTTCCCCCTGGCTATCCCGCCAGCGACGGTCAGCACGAGCAGCGCGCCCTCGTGCTCCTCGCCGGAGTAGGGCACCACGAGCCTGCCGCCGTCCCTGGTCTGCTCCACCCACCGGTAGGGAATGCGGCTGGTGCCAGCGGTGACGATGACCCGGTCGAACGGCGCCCGCGCCGGGGCACCGCGCTCGCCGTCACCGGTGATGACCTCCACCTGGTCATACCCGGCGCCACGCAGGGCACGGCGGGCCTGGCTGGCGATTACCGGGTCGATCTCCACGCTCACCACGCTCGCGCCCAGCGCCGCCAGGCATGCGGCGTTGAAACCGGTGCCGGTCCCGATCTCCAGCACTTTCATGCCCGGCCTGAGATCGAGGGCGGAGATCATCCGCTCCATAAGCCAGGGCGCGGTGGACGAGCTGACCGCCTCAGGTCCCCGGCCTGGGGTGATCTCCGCGATGGCCGTGGCTATGGGCTCATCCGAGCGGACCAGCTCCAGCCATCGTCGCGGATCATCTTCGCGCCTCAGCGGCCGCAAGCGGTAGTCAGCGTCCCGGACATAGATCAGATCGGGGATGAACGGCTCGCGTGATAGCGGCAGGCTCACGGCACCTTTCCGGTTCCGTTGCAGGTGGCACACGGGATCCACAGCTTCTTGCCGTCCTCGGTAGTCCACCAGCCGCCGTTGCCGCTGCAGCCGGCGCATTCCTCCTTCTTCTCGTGACCGCCCATAACCCGCTCCCATCCCCGATCGCAGGCATCTATTATTCCTCGTCGCGGTATCCGGTGTCAACGGCGGCCGTATTTTGACCCCTTGCGACGGCTGAAAGTTGACTCCCTGCATGGTTGGTGATCTTCAGTCGTCGTTGCCTGCGGCTGCGGGGACGCGGCCGAGGTCTCGATCCCTGAGCCGGTAGGAATCTCCTTTCAGGGCGCGATGACTTCGGCGTGCTGAACGAGCCTGCCGGTCATGGCGGCGGCGGCGTCGCTGAACACTTCGCCCCACCGAACCGGGGCTGGCACATGTTCGGGCTGGGGGATCTGGGCTGGTGCCTGGGATATCTGCCTTCTGGCGTGTCGGCCAGTCTTTGAGGTGTAAGCGGCGTATCTCGAGTTTCCGAGTTAGGCGGCGGTACTGTCGCAGGTCCAGGCTTCTGGGCCGAATTGATCATTGCCTGCCTGGCCTGGGCGGATGGCGGAAATTCGGGCCTTGAGGAACTCGCGGCGCAGCCTGGCGAGCATGTCGGCGGCTCATGGCGCCGTCTTGGTGCGGTACCAGGGGCACAGCTGGCGCCGCCGGTCGATGTCGGCAGGGTCATAGGCCCAGCGGGCGTACCACAGGATCAGCAGGGACTGGATGAGCAACCCTAACGGGACGGTGCGTTCGACGGCCTTCTCCGCCCGGTTGCAGGCGTCCCGACGCCCAGGGTCTGCCAGTGGCTCGGGGGGGTTCTCACGTGACGAGGTTGAGCAGTAGCACTGGGTTAAGATAGTCGCGGCCTGCCCAGCGGATTCCGGAGGTGATGCGGCCCGGCCGCTGGCGCGCAGGGCGCCGATGGCGAGGTTGCGCATGCTGGCCATGTTCCGCGGGGCCGTCCGGGTGCGCACCCGGGATGCGTCTTCGCCGTAGGTGATGTCGCGGACCCAGTGCAGCTTGTTCTCGATGCCCCAGTGGCCGCGCGCGCAGGCGGCGATCCGCGCAGGGCCGGCGGTGAAGATGTAGTCCGCGTGCTTGTCCTCGGCCTGGTGGCGGGCGGTGTCGCGCTGGCAGTGCATCGCGTCCAGGGTGACGATCGCCCCGGCCAGGCCCACGCCGTCCGGCAGGGGCCTGACCTGGGTGACCTCGTTTGGCATGTGCCCGACCTCGCGCTGAGCGAACCGCCCCGCCGCTGTTCATCGCCGCCAGCAGATGCACCGCTCGGCCGGCCTGGACGGCGCCGCGCACCGTCTCGCCGTCCACCGCCACGGCCAGCAGGCTGCCGGGGGCCGGCTCGCAGGCCTTTGCGGCCAGCCACGCGGCGATCTGCTCATCGAGCGCGCCGGCGTCGGTGCCGGCCAGCACCCGGCGGATCGTGGTCTTACCCGGCGGCACCAGCGCCCGCCGCACGGGTCCTCGCGCACCCCGGGCTCTCCGGCACCACGGCGGGTGCGCCGACGGCCCACTCGGCGATCGCCACCAGCGACTTCGCGCCCGCAGCCGTCGCCGCGCAGGCCAGGGACAGGATCGAGGTCAGTGAGTGCCGCCGCCCCCGCCTGCTGCGGTGATCAGGGACGACGGCCAGGAACTCCGCAAGCCCGCGCAGCGGCCCGGCATCAGCGGCCTGCCCCGGCCGCGCAGACATGACATGGACAGCGGAACTGGCGGCACCGGCATCGGGCATGCAAGACTCATCACGCAACAGGGCCTCCCGGCAAGACAGGCGGCGGACACCCACCTCGGCTTACCGAGGCCCCGTCGTTACTTCCAGCACGACTCGCCCGGATCGGGTGCGGTCTTGAAGCCGCCGTGCCACAGCGCCTCGGCTTCAGCGACCTGCACCGTGGCGTCCTGCCCGTAGGCATGGATGGTCGTGTCCCGCCAGTCCGCGCCCTGCGCGATCTGTGCGCAGGTACCCAGCCTCCCCTGTGACCTTCGGCGGCCGCGCATGCCGGCGCGGGTCGGCTTCAGCCCGCACAGCACCGCGTTCGCCGGCAGCCGCGTCGTCCAGGCGGCCCCTTCGACCAGGACCTGGCCGTGGAAGGCGGCATCCCTTACTCGGTGAACCATGCGGCCCGGGAACGCCCCGGCCACCAGTTTCATCATCTCGGCGGCCAACTCCACATAGGAGGCGGTGCCCTTGCCGCGCCGCAGCCGGGCCGCGGCGGGCCAAGTCGTCGCAGGCCCGGCGCTGCGCTGCCGGATCGTGCTGGGGTGCGCGGACGGCAGGACGAATCAGCAGGTGGCCGGCGCTGGGGATCTGGCCGCAAACGGTGGGCAAGTGGCGGGCGATCAGCGGCCACGCGGCCTTCGAGACCTTCTCGGCGCTGAGCCGGCCGCCGCACCCGGCACGCCGTGCACGCGCGGCCGCCGGCTTTACCGGGGGCATGCCCGGCGGCGGCGCCCGGGGATAACGGGCGGGGCGGCGGCCCGCCCTCCGCGGCCGCCGCCCGCCGCCTGCGGGCCAGCCGCGCCACCAGGTAGCCGGCCAGCAGCACCGCCACCGTGACCAGCACGTAGACCGAGTACCTGGTCACCTCCCGGTAGACCGCCTCGATGTGATCCCCGGCCAGGTATCCCGCGCTCACCCACGCCCCGACCCAGGCCACCGCGCCGAGCGCGTTGTAGACCGCGAACCGGAGCCAGCCCATCCCGGTGACCCCTGCGATGATCCCGTTCAGCTCGCGCAGGCCCACCACGAACCGCGCGACCACGACGATCACGCCGCCGTACCGGCCGACCACCGCCTCCGCCCGGCCCACGTGATGCTCGCGGACCAGCACGAACCGGCCGTACCGCAGCACCAGCGCACGGCCGCCCCACCGCCCGATCGCGTAGCCGGCCTCCGACCCGGCGAAGGCGCACAACGCCGCGACCACCCCGACCACCACGACGTTCAGCCCCGCGCGGCCGGCGCCGGCGAAGATCGCGCCGGCGATCAGCGCGGTCTCGCCGGGGACCACCGGGACGCCGACGTTCTCCAGCAGGATCAGCACCGCGATCGCGGCATAGCCGTAACGGTCGACCGGCCCGGCCACCGGCCGCAGGAACCCCGGCAGCGGCCCGCCGCCCGCCAGGATGGCCGGCAGGTTCATCCCCCAAGTATGGGACCCACTGCGCGCCGAGCGCCCGCCCAGCCCGACCTCCCCGCGCCGCTCCGGCGCCCGGATGCCCGGGACTGCCGCTGATCACGGTAGAGGAATGACCGCCGCGGGCGCCCCGGCAGGCGATGCGCGACCGCACGTGCCACCCGCGTGCAGAAGGTGGGGACCGGGGTCGCTAGGCCGCGACGACCTCGACCTCGATCGCGGTGCTGACCTCCGGGTGCAGCCGGATGGCGACCTGGTGGGCGCCGATGGTCTTGATCGGGTTCCCGACCTCGATCTTGCGGCGGTCCAGCTCGGGGCCGCCGGCCGCCCGGACCGCCTCGGCGATGTCGGAGGTGGAGACCGAGCCGAACAGCCTGCCGCCGCTGCCGGCCCGCCGCGCCAGGGTGACGCGCAGCGACGCCAGCCGGGCGGCGGCCTCCCTGGCCTCCTCGACGCTCCGGATCTCCCGGGCGGCACGGGCGCGCTTGATCAGGTCGATCTGCTTCTGCGCGCCGCGGCTCCAGGGCATCGCCAGGCCGCGCGGCACCAGGTAGTTCCTGCCGTACCCGCCCGCGACCTCGACCACGTCGCCGGGGGCGCCCAGGCCGGTGACCTCCTGGGTCAGGATGAGCCTCATCGGTGAACCGCTCATCGTCGACTCTCCCGTCCTCGCCTCAGCGTGCCGTGCTGGTGTAGGGCAGCAGGGCCATCTCCCGCGCGTTCTTGATCGCGGTCGCGACATCCCGCTGGTGCCTGGTGCAGTTCCCGGACACCCGCCGCGCCCGGATCTTGCCCCGGTCGGAGATGAACTTGCGCAGGGTCGAGGTGTCCTTGTAGTCCACCCGCGCGACCTTCTCCTGGCAGAACAGGCAGACCTTCTTCTTCGGCTTGCGCACTGGTGCCTTGGCCATCATGGTGCTCCTTCACAGAGCCCCGCCCGGCGGGCGGGGATGGTCATCCCGCCCGTCGGCGGGCCTTCAGGATCGGTTCCCCATCCCGCCCGTCGGCGGGATCGGTGACGTACGCCGGGCGGCCGGCCGGGGTCAGGCGCACCCGGCGCGGGCCTAGAACGGCGGCTCGTCGGTGAACCCGCTCTCGGCCGGCTCGCTGGCCCACGGGTCGTCGCTGGCCCGGCTGCCCCCGCTGCCACCGTACCCGCCCTGGCCGGCCGTGGCCCGCGTGGAGCGCGCGACCTTGGCCGAGGCGTTCCGCAGGGACGGGCCGACCTCGTCGACCTCGATCTCGTAGACGGTCCGCTTCTCGCCCTCCCGCGTCTCGTAGGACCGCTGCCGCAGCCGCCCCGTGACGATCACGCGCATGCCGCGCTGCAGGCTCTCGGCAACGTTCTCCGCGGCCTGCCGCCAGACGTTGCAGGAGAGGAACAGGGAGTCCCCGTCCTTCCACTCGTTGGTGGCCTTGTCGAGGAACCGCGGGGTGGAGGCCACCCGGAAGTTGGCGACCGCCTGCCCGGTCGGGGTGTAGCGGAGTTGCGGGTCGTCGACGAGGTTGCCGACGATGGTGATCTGGGTGTCGCCTGCTGCCATTCGGGGTCTCCCGGTCTCAGTGCTGGTCCAGCCGCAGGATCTTGGTGCGCAGCACCGCCTCGTTGAGGTTGAGCTGGCGGTCGAGCTCCTTGACCGTGTCCGGCTCGGCCATCAGGTCAACGACGGTGTAGATGCCCTCGGACTTCTTGTCGATCTCGTACGCCAGGCGCCGCCGGCCCCAGACGTCGATCTTGTCCACGGTGCCGCCCGCGGCGGTGACCACCTTGAGGAACTGCTCAAGCGACGGCTGGACGGTGCGCTCTTCGAGCAGCGGGTCGAGAATGATCATCATCTCGTACCGGCGCATGACGACCCTGCCTCCTTCGGACTCAGCGGTCACGGTCCTTCCGTGACAGGAGGTGCCGCACGCCGGAACTCCGGCCCGCGCGGTCAAGCGAGTCTACCAGCCGGGTCCGGCGGCGATGGCCCGTTGCGGCCCGGCGCCGCGCGGGCCCGCGAGCCGGGTGCTTCACTTTCCAGCCGGCCGGGAAGAAACTTGTCACAAGGCAGGCATGAGCGCACAAGGCAACAGCCGGGCCGTGGCGCCACGCTGGCATCAGGGTGAACGAGCCTGCCCCGCTGGCGTTGGCCCGCGGGCCCGTGTCCGTGGGAGGTGACGGCCGTGTCCCAGGCCTCCGCCAGGCCGCGCACGCGAGAACGGCATCTGATCCTGAACGGGGACGGCAAGCGCCACCCCTGGATCGCGACCGCGGCCGCCTACGCCGTGGTCGCCGGGCTCGCCTCGTTCATCCTCGGGATGCTCACGATGGACCACCTGGCCGGGACGATCCTCGGCCTGACCGGCTTCGTCATCGGGCTGTGGGCGCAGATGCTCTCGGCGACGCGGGGAGAGCGGGTCTTCATCATCTTCGGCGTGGTCGCGTCGTTCGTGGGCATGGGACTCGGCTTCGCGCACGGGGGCTTCAGCTAGCAGTCGGCGCGGCCGGCGCGCCGCGCCCGGGCCGGCGCCGCCAGAATGTCAGGCATGGTCTCCGCGATCTTCGACCCCGAACGCTGGCGCCCCGTCCCGGGCTTCGCCTTCACCGACATCACCTACCACCGCGCGGTCGGCTCCGGCACCGTCCGCGTCGCCTTCAACCGGCCCGAGGTGAGGAACGCCTTCCGGCCCAGGACGGTCGACGAGCTGTACGCCGCGCTCGACCATGCCCGGACGTCCAGCGACGTCGGATGCGTGCTGCTCACGGGGAACGGCCCGTCGCCCAGGGACGGCGGCTGGGCGTTCTGCTCGGGAGGCGACCAGCGCATCCGCGGCCGCGACGGCTACCGCTACGCGGAAGGCGAGACGGCCGAGACGATCGACCCGGGCCGGGCCGGGCGCCTGCACATCATGGAGGTGCACCGGCTGATCCGGTTCATGCCGAAGGTCGTCATCTGCGTCGTCCCCGGGTGGGCGGCCGGCGGCGGCCACAGCCTGCACGTCGTCTGCGATCTCACGATCGCCAGCCGGGAGCATGCCCGCTTCAAGCAGACCGACGCGGACGTCGGCAGCTTCGACGGCGGCTTCGGCTCGGCCTACCTGGCGCGGCAGGTGGGCCAGAAGTTCGCCCGGGAGATCTTCTTCCTCGGCGAGACCTACGACGCCGAGGCGGCGCACCGGATGGGCATGGTCAACGCCGTGGTGCCGCACGCCGAGCTCGAGCGCACCGCCCTGGACTGGGCGGCGAAGATCAACGCCAAGAGCCCGACGTCCCAGCGCATGCTCAAGTTCGCCTTCAACCTGATCGACGACGGGCTCGTCGGCCAGCAGGTGTTCGCCGCCGAGGCCACCCGGCTGGCCTACATGACCGACGAGGCCGTGGAAGGCAGGGACGCCTTCCTGGAGAAGCGGCCGCCGGACTGGTCCAGGTTCCCCTACTACTACTGACCCGGGACCGGAACGGGGGACCCGGCGGCGGGACCGGGCCATGCGGGCACCGCCGCCCCGGCAGCGGCCCGCTAGGCTCGGGCCATGCCCCCCATCGGCGCGCACCTGCATGACGCCGACCCGCTGGCCGCGGCGACCGCGATCGGCGCCGACGCGGCCCAGTTCTTCCTCGGCGACCCGCAGGACTGGAAGGCCCCGGCGTTCCCCGGGGGGCGGGACGCGGGCCAGGTGCGGGCCGAGTTCGCCGCCGCTGGCGTGGCCGCCTACATTCACGCCCCGTATGTCATCAACGTGGCCTCGCCGAACAACCGGATCCGCATCCCGAGCCGCAAGCTGCTCGAGCAGCATCTCAAGGCCGCCGCCTCGATGGGCGCCGCCGCGCTGATCGTCCACGGCGGCCACGTGACCGCCGGAGCCGACCCCGCCGACGGGTACGCGAGCTGGCGCAAGGCGGTCGAGCGGATCGAGCGGCCCCTGCCGATGCTGATCGAGAACACCGCGGGCGGGGACGGCGCCATGGCGCGGAGCCTGGACAACCTCGCCAGGCTCTGGGACGTTGTCGGCGACGCCGGGGGCGGCGAGGTCGGCTTCTGCCTGGACACCTGCCATGCCCATGCGGCCGGGGAGGACCTGAGCGAGATCGTGGACCGGGTCAAGGCCATCACGGGCCGGATCGACCTGGTGCACTGCAACAACTCGCGGGACCAGCTCGGGTCGGGCCGGGACCGGCACGCCGGCCTGGCGCTGGGCACGATCGACCCGGGCCTGATCATCTCCGTGGTCCGGGCGGCCGGAGCGCCGGTGATCTGCGAGACCCCGGATCCCGGCGCGGACATCCGCTGGCTCCGCGCCCGGCTCGGCGGGTAGCGGCCCGCGGGTCACCCGACCCGGCGCCTGCGCAGCCGGCGCGGCAGCGTGGCCACGGCGGTGAGGCCGGCCGCCACCACCAGGGCCGGGCCCGGCGCGGGTGCCCGGCCGGAGCCGGATGAGGCGGGCAGGCGCTGCCCGGGGAACGGCGGCCCGCTGCCCGTCGGGTTCGGCGTCGGACCGCCCGGCGACGGCGACGGGCTGGGGCTCGGCGACCCGCTCGGGCTCGGGCTGGGGCTCGGGCTGCCGGACGGGCAGGGGCCGGGGCCGAACGGGCCATGCCCGTGCTTGTGACCACGGCCGAACGGCGGTCCCGGCCGGCACTTGCGCCGCTTCGGCTTGGCCTTGATCGGCGGGGCCTGGATCCACTTGACGAACTGCGGCGGGTTGAAGTTGGGGGTCGGCAGCGGCCGCACGGGCAGGCTGTTGAACTCGTTCCCCATGAACGTCCGCCAGATGTGCGCGGGCCACGCGCCGCCGTAGCCGCCGCCGAAGTACCCCCCGATGTTCGGCAGGCCGTCGAGGAACTGCGTGCTCGGGTGGTCGGTGAACATGCCGACCGAGAGGGAGTACTGCGGGATCGCCCCGATGAACCACGCGGCCGAGGAGTGAACGGTCTGGCCGAGCGTGCCGGTCTTGGCGATCATCGGGCGGTTCCACACCGCGTTCGGCACGCCGGTGCCGCCGTAGGCGGGGTTGGTGTCGAACGACAGCGCGTAGTCGGTGTCCGCCGCGACCGCTTCGGGGAGCACGCGGTTCACCACGACCGGGGAGGGCAGCCGGCGGCCGTCCTCGACCACGTAGTTGATCACGTGCGGGGTCGCGCTGATCCCGCCGGAGACCAGCGTCGCGAACGTGTTCGCCTGGTCGACCGGCGTCATCGAGCCGGCTCCGAGCGCGGCGATCACCGCCCCCGGGTACTTCCCGGTCGGGCTCCAGAAGAGCTGCTTCAGCCCGGCGATCGTGGCCGGGCTCACGCCGAGCCGCTGCGCCATCTCGATGACGTTGTTGACGCCGGTCCGGTGGATCAGGTCCTCGTAGGCGGCGTTGTTGGACTGCGCGGTGGCGTACGGGACGGTGAGGTTGCGGCCGGGCGTGTTCTCCGACGGCTCGACCAGGAGGTAGTAGCCGAGGTTGGTGGGGCACTTCATGGTCTGCTTCGACAGCTGCAGGCGCAGCGCCTCGGTGTCGTCGGCGGGCGGGATGCACAGCGGCGAGTGCGTGTTGAGGATGCTGGTCTGCGCGTTCATGCCCTGGGAGACGGCGGTCGCGAGCACGTACGGCTTGAACGACGAGCCCACCGGGGCCGACGACAGGATGTTGAGGTTCTGGCAGGCGATCTTCTGGCAGTGCCTGGCGGTGTAGCTCGGGCCGGCGTAGAACGCGACGATCTGGCCCGTGCCCGGCTTCTCCAGCACCGCGCCGATGTGCACGTACCACGGGAGCGGGTACCCGTCGGAGCGCATCTGCGCCTTGCTCGCGTTGACCGCGGCGACCAGCCCGTTCATCAGGCGCCTGCTGATCGACGTGTGGATCTGCAGGCCGAGGCTGCCGATCTGGCTCGGCTGGATGTGGTAGTAGTACTCGAGCTCGTTCTGCACCAGGGTCATGATGTAGCCGCGGTAGCCGTTCCAGGCCATGTTCGGCTGCCGGAGCGTCACCTTCGGGAACCTCTGCGCGTCCGCAGTCGCCTGGGTGATCGCGCCGTCGCGCACCATGTTGGCGAGGACCTCGTTGCGCCAGCGCCAGGCCAGCGAGCCGAGGCCGGGCACGACCTGGTTGGGGTGGAGCGGGTCATAGCCCGACGGGCTCTGGATCATGGCGGCGAGCATCGCCGCCTGCGCGACCGTGAGCTGCCAGGCGTGGACGCCGAAGTACGTCTCCGCCGCGGTCTCGGCGCCCCAGGCGGTGGCCCCGAAGTAGATGGAGTTCAGGTACTGGGTCATCACCCACCACTTGGACTCCTTCTTGGCCAGCTTGATGGCGATGACGATCTCCTTGACCTTCTCCGTGTAGGTCAGGTTGCCGAGGTAGCTGGGGTCGATGACCGACTTCACGTACTCCTCGGTGATCGTCGACCCGCCCTGGACGCCGCTGCCGAACAGGTCGTTCTTCACCGCGCGCAGCAGGCCCGTGATGGAGATCCCGCCCTCGTGGAAGAAGTTCCGGTCCTCGGCGGCGACCACGGCATCCACCAGGTACTTCGACCTCATCACCTGGGCCTGGGTCATGGTCTGCCGGTTCACGGTGCAGAAGCAGCCGACCGGCTGGCCGTTGGCGAAGTAGACGGTCGATTCCTGGGGGAACTCCGTGCTCAGCAGCTTGGGCGGGATCTGCACGGTGCCGTACACGTAGAAGAACCCGGCGATCATGATGAGCGCCATGCCGAGGGCGGCGCCGCCGGTGACGAGCCCCGCCTTCCGGAGCGACCACTGCCGCCACCACGATCCGCGGCGCCGCGCGCCGGGACCAGCCGGGCCGCGGGGACCCGCGGGCCGGCGCCCGGGCAGCCGGCCGGGCGCCAGGAGCCCGCGCAGGCCGCCGGACCGCGTGCCCCGGTAGCCGAAGCCGCGGCCGATGTCACCGTCCGGGGACCCGGTCCCCATCCCGGGGACGGCGCCGGGCACGCCGGCCGGGCCGGCGTAAGGCGCCCCCGCGTACGGCGGGCCGTAGCCCTCGTCGTAACCCCGGTAGCCTCCCTCGTAGCCGCGGGCGCCCACGGCAGCCGCCTGCCCCGGCGCCGCGTACCCGCCGCCAGCCCACCGGCCATCGGCCCCGTGCCCGTTGCCCCCGTGCCCGTTGCCCCCGTGGGGGGCATGCGGCCCGTACCCTCCGGAGCCCGGGCCGCCCGCCCCGTACCCCGCGTGCCCGTTCGCGGCGTGCCCGCCGTCGTACGCGGCGTCGTACCCGGCCCAGCCGCCGCCGGCCCCGGGGTACCCGTCGCCATGTCCGGGCCAGTCGCCGTGCCACCCGCGGCCGGGATCCTGGCCGCCGCGGTAGGCGGGATCCCCGGGGAACGGCGGGAACTGGGGCATCCGCGATCCGTCCTGCCAGGACGGCCCGGGGATGTCTGGATTGCTCACGTGATCCTCGCTGGTCGGCGCTCGGGCGACGCGGGCGGGACTCCGCGGAGTCCGTCGGGGCACCCACGCTACCCTGAAGTACCTGCTGTCACGGTACGCCCGGCAACCCGCGCCTTTCTCCGCAGTCGCCGAACTCGATCGCTTCAACGCCCGCCCGCGGCGGAAAGTGCCTGGCGGGCACGGCGCCGGTCACTGGCCGGCTCGCGTCCGGCGGCCCCGGCGGGCCGGCTCCTGGCCGGTGCCGAGCACATACGAGGACGCCAGGTGGTTCCAGCCGCAACTCTGGCAGACCTCGACGACGTACACCTGGAACTCCGAGTACTCGGCCGCCATCTCGTCGAGCTCCTTGCCCCGCTTGACCCTCCCCTCGTAGCGGCCGAGCTCGTCGCCGTAGACGTAGGTGACGTGAGTGAGCTTGGTCCTGCGGCAGATCGGGCAGCTGATCTGGGTCGGCTCGCCGTGGAACTTCGCCGCCCGCAGCAGGTACGGATGGGCGTCGCAGACGTCGGAGATCGTCGCGTGGCCGGTCAGCAGCGACGCGAGCGTGGCCCGCCGCGCCAGCGCGTAGTCGACAACCGATCTCCTCATGACCGACAGGTTACGACGGATCGCCGCCCGCGCCGAGCCCCGCGCCCCGGGACGAGCGGGCCAGCGGCCGGCCGGGAGACGGCCCGGTTTGCGCGGCATGACCGGACGCTATATCGTTCTGATGTATCGACTCGATACATCAGAACGATATGCGGCGGAGCCACGATGGGGCCGATGGTAGCCAATGCCGGGCGGGAGGCGAGAGCGGGGTGACCAGACAGCGGGCCGGCGTGCTCGAGCTTGCCGTCCTCGGGCTGCTGCACGAGACCCCGATGCACGGCTACGAGCTGCGCAAGCGGCTCAACGCGCTGCTGGGAGCGTTCCGCGCGTTCGGCTACGGGTCGCTCTACCCGTGCCTGAAGGACCTGACCGGCCGCGGCCTCATCGCGGAGGAGGCTTTCGCGGAACCCGCCAAGCCGCTGGCCGGGCGGCGGTCGAAGATCGTCTACCGGCTGACGGCCGAGGGCAAGGAGTACCTGCAGGACCTGCTCTCGCAGGCCGGGCCGGCCTCGTGGGAGGACGACGGGTTCGGCGTGCGGTTCGCCTTCTTCGGCCAGACCAGGGCGGACATCAGGCTCCGGATCCTGGAGGGCAGGCGGAGCCGCCTGGAGGAGCGGGTCGAGGCGTTCCGGGCCGGGCTGACCCGCACCAGGGAGCGGGTCGACCGGTACACGCTCGAGCTCCAGCGCCACGGCCTGGAGTCCGTCGAGCGCGAGGTCCGCTGGCTGAATGAGCTGATCGCCTCGGAACGGCAGGCGGGCGGCGAGCCCCCGCGCCAGCCGCGGGGCCACACACCAGACGGCGCCGGCGCGCCGGCCACCCGGCCGGGCGGCGGTTCCGAGTGAGAAGACAAGGAGCAATCCTCATGGGTTCGGTGCGGGTAGCCATCGTGGGAGTCGGGAACTGCGCGAGCTCCCTCGTCCAGGGCGTGGAGTACTACAAGGACGCGGACCCGGCCGGCCGGGTGCCGGGCCTCATGCACGTCCAGTTCGGCCCCTACCACGTCCGGGACGTCGAGTTCGTCGCCGCGTTCGACGTGGACGCGAAGAAGGTCGGCCGTGACCTCGCCGAGGCCATCGTCGCCAGCGAGAACAACACGATCACGATCTGCGACGTGCCGCCGACCGGCGTGATCGTGCAGCGCGGCCCGACCCTGGACGGGCTCGGCGAGTACTACCGCGAGATCATCACCGAGTCCGACGAGGAGCCGGTTGACGTGGCCCAGGTGCTCCGGGACTCCCGCGCCGACGTGCTGGTCTCGTACCTGCCGGTCGGCTCGGAGGACGCGGACAGGTTCTACGCCCAGTGCGCGATCGACGCGGGCGTCGCGTTCGTCAACGCGCTGCCGGTGTTCATCGCCTCCGACCCGGCGTGGGCCGCCAGGTTCGAGGCAGCGGGCGTGCCGATCATCGGGGACGACATCAAGTCGCAGGTCGGCGCCACGATCACGCACCGGGTCCTGGCCAAGCTGTTCGAGGACCGCGGGGTGGAGCTGCTGCGGACCTACCAGCTCAACTTCGGCGGGAACATGGACTTCATGAACATGCTGGAGCGCTCCAGGCTCCAGTCCAAGAAGATCTCCAAGACCCAGTCGGTCACCTCGCAGATCCCGCACGAGATGGAGCGTGCCGCGGTGCACATCGGCCCGTCCGACCACGTCCCGTGGCTCGATGACCGCAAGTGGGCCTACGTCCGGCTGGAGGGGCGGGCGTTCGGCGACGTGCCGCTGAACCTGGAGTACAAGCTGGAGGTCTGGGACTCCCCGAACTCGGCCGGGGTGATCATCGACGCGATCCGGGCGGCGAAGATCGCGCTGGACCGCGGGATCGGCGGGCCGGTCGTGTCGGCCTCCTCGTACTTCATGAAGTCCCCGCCGGAGCAGTACAGCGACGAAGTGGCCAGGGAGCAGGTCGAGAGGTTCATCCGCGGCGAGGTCGGCCGGTAGGTCAGGGCGCTGCGGCCGCCCCGCCCCGCCGGGGCGCGGGGCGGCCGTAGGCTGAGCGCGTGCAGCGGCGTCGTCAGCATCGCGATCAGGCGGGCGGCCGGGCCTCCCGCGCCGAGGAACCCGCATGATCGTGGACGGGAAGGCGGCGGTGCGCAGGTCACCGGGGCGCTCGTTCCTCGGCGACCTGCGCACCGTGCTGGCGGGGCGCGGCTTCCGGCAGCTCTTCGGCATCCGGCTAGCCTCCCGGTTCGGCGACGGGGTGTTCCAGGCGGGGCTCGGCGCGTACGTCTTCTTCAGCGCGCAGTTCTTCCCTGATCCCGGCTCCGCCGCGGTCGCGTTCGCGGTCCTCTACCTTCCGTACTCGCTTATCGGGCCGTTCGCCGGGGTGTTCATCGACCGCTGGTCACGGCGGCAGATCCTGCTCTGGTCGGCGGTGCTGCGCGCCGGGTCGGTGGCCCTGACCGGGCTGCTGATCGCCACGGCGCAGCTGGGCCCGCCGGTGTACGCGGCCGCGCTGCTGGTCTTCGGCATCAACCGGTTCTTCCTGTCCGCGCTGTCGGCTGCGCTCCCGCATGTGGTGCGCGAGGACGAGCTCGTGATGGCCAACGCGGTCGCTCCCCCGCTGGGGAGCCTGGCGGCCTTCGCGGGCGGCGCGGTCGGGCTCGAGCTCCACCTGGCCACCGCCAGCGGGCGGCTCGGCTCGGCGGCGACGCTGATGTTCGCCGGGCTGTGCTACCTGTCCTCCGGCGTGATCGCGCTCTTCATGCCGCGGCCCTCGCTCGGCCCGGACCGGCTCACCCGCGAGCTCGCGACCCGCGAGGCGCTGGGCCGGCAGCTGCTGACGGTGGTCCGCGGCCTGGCGGCCGGCGCCCGCTACGTCTGGCGGCGGCGGCGGGCGCGGGCCGCGCTGGCGGTCACCGGAGCCCAGGAGCTGCTGTTCGGGCTCGTGCTGCTGATGTCGATCCTGGTCTACCGCAACTACTTCTACGCGGCGGCCGGGGCCTCGGCCGCGTTGCGCCACTACCTGGTGCTGCTGTTCCTGACCGGCCTGGGCGCCGGGGCAGCGGCGGTGAGCACCCCGGTGGCGACCCGGTGGCTGAGCAAGCCGGCCTGGATCAGCGCGCTGCTGGCCGCCGCGGCCGCCGTCACCGGGGCGCTCGGGACCGGCTTCACCCAGGTTGGCTTCCTGGCGATGGGGTTCGTCATCGGCACGGCGGGCCAGGGCATCGGCATCTGCACGACGACGATCCTGCAGGAGGAGGTCGCCGACGAGTACCTCGGCCGCGTCTTCTCCGTGAACGACATGGTGTTCAACGTGAGCCTGGTGCTCGGGGCGGCGCTGTGCGCGAACCTGGTCCCCCTCGACGGCAGGTCGCTGCCGCTCATGCTCGCGGCCGCGATCGGCTGGGCCGCGGCCGCGATCGGCTACCGCGCGCTCGCCGGGCCGTCGCCATCGCCCAGGCCCTCCGCCCGCGCCCAGCGCAAGAGCTCCTGAGCCGCGCGCTCGTGCCCGAGCGGGCCATGCTCCAGGCGCAGGTCGAGCAGGTGCCGGTAGGCGCGGCCGACCAGCGGGCCCGGGCCTATGCCCAGCAGCTTCATGATCTCGTGACCGTCCAGGTCCGGGCGGATGCTGGCCAGCTCCTCCCGCTGCGCCAGCTCGGCGATCCGCCGCTCGAGCTCGTCGTAGCCGCCGGCCAGGCGGATCGCCTTGGCCCGGTTCCGCGTGGTGCAGTCGGCCCGGGTGAGCGCGTGCAGCCGCGAGAGCAGCGGGCCGGCGTCGGTGACGTAGCGGCGCACCGCAGAGTCGGTCCACTCGCCGGTCGCGAATCCGTGGAAGCGCAGGTGCAGGCCGACGAGCTTGGCCACGTCGGCGGTGACGTCGTTGGGGAAGCGGAGCTCGGTCAGCCGGGCCCGGGCGAGCTTGGCCCCGACGCTGTCGTGATGGTGGAACGCCACGCGCCCGTCCGGCAGCAGCGACCTGGTCCTGGGCTTGCCGATGTCGTGCAGCAGCGCGGCCAGGCGCAGCCGCAGGTCGCGCTGGAGTCCGTACCGCCCTTCGAGCGCGATCGCCTGGTCGAGCACGGTCAGCGAGTGCCGGTAGACGTCCTTGTGCCGGTGGTGCTCGTCCACCTCCAGCCGGAGCCTGGGCACCTCGGGGATGAAGTGCTCGGCGACGCCCGTCTCCACGAGCAGGTCAATCCCGGCGGACGGCCCGCCGGGCCTGTCGGCCAGCAGCATCTTGGCGAACTCGGCCGCGATCCGCTCGCGGGAGACGATCTCAAGCCGGGGGGCCAGCTCGGCCATCGCGGCACGGACCTCCGGGAGGGGAGTGAGCCCGAGTTCGGCGACGAACCTAGCCGCCCGCAGCATCCGCAGCGGATCGTCGTGGAACGAGTCCTGGGCCAGCCCCGGGGTCCGCAGTACCCGGTCGTGCAGGTCACGCAGGCCTCCGAAGGGATCCACCAGCTCGTGGCCGGGCAGGCGGGCCGCCATCGCGTTCACCGTGAAGTCCCGCCGGCTCAGGTCCTCGGTCAGTGACCGGCCGTAGGAGACGCCCGGCTTGCGCGAGGTCCGCTCGTACTCCTCGCTGCGGTATGTGGTGATCTCCAGGTGGACGTCGCCCTTGCGCATTCCCACGGTCCCGAAGGCGATGCCCACCGGCCAGCTCGCGTCGGCCCATTCCCTGGTGATCTCAAGCACCCGCTCGGGCGGCGCGTCCGTGGCCAGGTCAAGGTCACTGTGCGAGCGGCCGAGGAACGCGTCCCGCACCGGCCCGCCGACGAGGGCGAGCTCGTGCCCGTGGCTGGCGAAGAGCCTGCCTAGCTCGTCCGCGACCGGGGAGATTACCGAGAGCAAGGCGGCGACCGCGCGCCGCTGCGGCGCCGTCAAGGGCGTGGGATCTGGCACGGGCATCGAGAGTAGGCGCTGGGACGATGGCAGGGAAATCGGCCTGCGGGTCACCGCCAGGCTCCGGCGGCGCTCGTGCCCGCAGCCAGCGCCCCCGGTGGCAATAGCATGAGCGGCATGGGCCGCTCGATCACCGCCGGGAGCCGCGGCCTGACTGCGCGCGCGGCGGCCCTCGCCGCCGCCCTCGCCGCCGCCCTCGTCACTGGGCTCCCGCTGCTGGCCGGCCCAGCCTGGGCGCAGCCGGCCAGGGGCGGGCGGGCGGCGCAGGCAACCAGGGCGGCCGCCGGGGCAGCGGCGCCGCGGGCCGACCAGCCGCTGGCGCTCAGCGTGACCACGGTCAGCCCGCCGTTCGCCGAACCTGGCCGCGCGCTCACGGTGGCGGGCACAGTGCGCAACGCAACCGGCACTACCATGACCGGCCTGGCCGTGCGCCCGCTGTGGTCCAAGGTCCCGTTCACCTCCGTGGCTGCCCTGCGCGCCTACGCGGCCGGGACGCCGGTGCCGCTGGCGCCCGTGGCGAATGCCTCGTTCACCGTCCGATCGGTCGCCCCGCACGGGACGGCCGGCTGGCGCCTGCGGGTGCCGGTGAGCCTGCTCGGCCTGGCGTGCTTCGGCGTCTATCCGCTGACCGTGCAGGTCAGCGACCCGACCGGGACCTACGTGGCCACGGCCCCGGTGCCGCTGCCGTTCTGGCCGACCAACCCGCATGGCTGCCGGAGCGGCCAGCGGCCCAGGCCGGCGGCGGTCTCCTGGATCTGGCCGCTGATCGACACCCCGCATCAGGGCGCCTGCCCCGGGCTCATCGGCAACAGCCTGGCCGCGAGCCTCGCGCCGGGCGGGCGGCTGTACAACCTGCTGGCCGTGGGCGCCCGGTACACGTCGGCCGACCGGCTCACCTGGGCGATCGACCCGGCGCTGCTCGACAACGTCCGGACGATGACCGGGCCGTACCAGGTCAGCGCTTCCGCCACGTGCGGCGGCGCCACGCGCTACCCGGCCGACCGGGCAGCCGTCGCTTGGCGGTCCCGGCTGCTCCGCGCCACGGCTGGCCAGCCGGTCTTCACCACGCCGTACGCCGACGCCGACATCGCGATGCTGAGCAGCCACGGCATTCCGGACCTGAAGCTCGCGTTCGCCGCCGGCGACCTCGTCGCCAGGCAGGTGCTCGGCGGCGGACGAGGACATCCCTACCCCGCGGGAGGCGGCCAGTACTCGTCGGTGGCCTGGCCGAGCGGTGGCCTGGCGAGCCCGGGCATGCTCGAGGCGCTCGCGCTGCTCAAGGTCAAGACGGTCATCCTCGCCATGCGCCAGGTCCCGCCCAGGCCGACGGTGCCGTACACGCCGGGCGCGGTGGCTAGCGTGCTCGACGGGCTCGGCAGCTCGCTGCACGTGCTGCGCGCCGATGGCGCGATCGGCGACCTGCTCGGCTCGAAGGCGGCCACGTCGCGTGACCCGGGCGTGATCACCGCAGTCGGCCAGCTGTTCCTCGCCGAGACCGCGGTGATCGTCGCCGAGGCACCCGGCGTCTCCCGTCCCATCCTGGTCGCTCCGCCCAAGCGGTGGGATCCCGCAGTGCCGCTCGCCCGGGACCTGCTCGCCGAGACCGCGACCGCGCCATGGCTCGCGCCGGCCACCATCGGGCATCTCATGTCGATGCCCGCTGGCCGCCCGTACTCCACGCTGCCATCGCTGACCTCGCGCAGCGAGATGTCCAGCCGGGATCTGCGCCTGCTCGCCGTGCTCGACCGGAGGGTCAGCCTGCTCGACTCGATCGCGGTCGTCCCGGACCCTGGGCTGCGCCGGGCCGTGTTCGGCATCGAGTCGTCTGCCTGGCGGGGACGGGGCGTGCGGCACGCACGGGCGATGCTGGTCCGCACGACCCGCTACGTGACCAGCCAGTTCGGGCGGCTCTCGATCACGGGGAATCCCTATGTGACGCTCGGCGGGCGGGTGAGCAGCGTCTCGGTCGCCATCCACAACGGGCTCGGCTATCCGATCAGGGTCGGCCTGAAGATCACGGCGAACAGCAGCGTGCAGGTGACCGACCCGTCCCGCATTCACCTCGTGCCCGCCCACAAGACCGTGTTCGTGAAGCTGCCCGTTCATGCTCAGCAGGGCGGCGCGGCCAATGTCCGGCTGGGCCTGACCACGCCCGGCGGCACTGAGCTGCCCGGCGTGGCCCGCCTGAGCATGCAGATCCGGGCGACAGACTTCGGCACGGTGGCGCTGATGATCCTGGCGGCCGCGCTGGCTGTGTTCGTCATCGCATCTGCTGCCCGCGCCATCAGGCATGGGCGGCCCCAGCCGCCGCAGTCGCAAGACGATCAGCGGCCCGCCGACCCGCGAGCCCCTGACCCGCAGGCAGGGGCTCAGGCACCGGCCGCGCCCGGGGCAACCTCGCCGGGCCAAGCCTCATCAGGCCAAGCGCAGGCAGGCCAGGACACCGCCGCTGCGGGCGTCGGAGAACGCCCGGAGCCGACCACCCCCGCCGCGCCCGGTCGAGCCCAGATGGACCGGGTGATTCCGGGTTTCCCGCCGGAGCGCGTGCGCGAAGCCGATGCGGTCGTTCTTGACCTTCCGGGGCTCACCCCGTCCGGGGCAGCCGAGACTGACCTGCGGGCGGTCGGACCGGCTCGGCGCCCTGCGGAGGAGGGCAGATGAGCTGGCCGGAGCGCCGGGCTGGTCCGGGCGAAGCCGACCAGGGCGGCGGACGCTCCGCAGGCCGGGCGGGCAGGCGCAGGTCTGGCGCGCACCGGGCGGGATCGCCCGGCCAGCCGCCTCCCGGCCGACGCGGCGCGCGGGCGCCGGACGGGCTCGCCGAAGACGGCGTGAACTCGCAGAGCGACCCGCGTGGCCCGGACATGCCGCTAAGGCCCGGCCCGCCGCCCGGAGCAGCCGCATATCCACCCACCGGGCACCGGGAGCCCTGGCCCTACCCGGACGCCAGCCGGCCGCTCTTGCATGACCACGGCCCGCCCGGCCCCGGCTACGGGCCGCCTGGCCCGCAGGCCGGGCACCTGGACGAGCCGCCGGGCTACGATCCGCGGCCGCTGGCTGAGTACGCCAGGCAGCTCCCTGCATACCCGGACGTCTGGGACCCGGCCCAGCCCGGCCCCTACCCCAGCCACCAGGACTGGGACCCGGCCCAGCCC
>JAJPIV010000101.1 GCA_021324595.1 Actinomycetota bacterium
GCCCGGCTCCCCGCGTCCCGGCCCGGCTCCCCGCGTCCCGGCCCGGCTCCCCGCGTCCCGGCCGGCCCCCCGCGTGCGGCCCGGCGCCTGCCAGCGGGCGGCGCCGGCGGGAATGATCAGGTCGTGACCGGTCAGGATCCCGGCCCCGGCGAGGCGGCGCTGCGCGCTCTCGACGCCCTCGGCTCCGGCGGATGGTGGCGCGTCTTCGGCCGGGAACTGCGCCTGACCAACCTGGACAAGGAGCTCTTCCCGGGCCGGGACGGCGAGCCGCCGGTCACCAAGCGCGAGCTGGTCGGGTACGCCGCGCGGATCGCCCCGGTGATCCTGCCGTACCTGGCCGGCCGGCCGCTGCACATGTTCAGGTCCCCCGCCGGGGCCGGCCGGCCCGGCTTCTGGCACAAGCAGCTGCCCGCCCACGCCCCGGCGTGGCTGCCCCGCTGGCACGACCCGGAGGCGCTTCCCGGCCGCACGACCACCTACCTGCTCGCCGACGAGCCCGCCGCGCTGGTCTGGGCGGCTAACTTCGGCGCGCTTGAGTGGCACGCCTGGACCGCCCCGGCTCGCGACCGGCGGCATCCGAGCTACGCGCTCATCGACATCGATCCCGGCCCGGCGACCCGCTGGGAGGACGTGCTCGTCCTGGCCCGGTTGCACCGCACGGCGCTCGACCTGCTCGGCGTGCGGGGGCAGCCGAAGGTGACCGGCCGACGGGGCCTGCAGATCTGGATCCCGGTCGCCGGCCTGAGCTTCCAGGACACGCGGTCCTGGGCCGAGCGGCTCTCCCGGTCAGTCGGCGCCGTCGTGCCCGGCCTGGTGAGCTGGAGCTGGGACGTCTCCGGGCGCCGGGGCCTGGCCAGGCTGGACTACACCCAGAACGCCGCCAGCAAGACCCTCGTCGCCCCGTACAGTCCCCGCGCGGCCCCCGGAGCGCCGGTCTCCGCGCCGATCGACTGGGCCGAGCTCGACGATCCCGCGCTGCGCCCGGACGGCTGGACGATCCGCACGATGCCGCGCCGGCTGGCCGCGCGCGGTGACCTGTTCGCCGGGGCGCTGGGGCCCGGCCAGCGGCTGCCCGCCCTGGGGTAGGGACAGCCGGGCTGCGGGGCAGGCACCCCGGCGGGGCCGTCAGGTGCGGCGGTGCATGGCAGGGCGGCGCGGCTGAGGCACCGCCTGCGCCCCGGGGGGCGCCGCGCTGGGCAGCGGGATCAGGCGCACGATCCGCGGCGCGGCCCAGACGGCGGCCGCCGCGGCCAGCGCGCCGAGGACGTACCCCGCGGCGATGTCGAGCGGGGAATGGACCCGGGCGAGCACCCGCGCGATGCCCACCAGGAGCGCGTTGACCGTGAGCGCCGATCCCCAGGCACGGGAGTAGAACAGGACGCACACCGCGATGAACATCGTGAGCGTGGCGTGATCCGACGGGAACCCGTTGTCGGCGGGATGCGGGAACAGGGGACGCACGTGCTCGGTGACGAACGGCCGCCGGTCGTGGTACAGCGAGCCGGCCACCGCGATCAGCCCGAGCGCCACCAGGCCGCCGAGCAGGCCGGCCGTGCCGAGCGTCCATTTCCCGTAGGCGGGGAGCCGGAGCCAGAAGACGCCGGCGATCAGCACCGACAGCACGACGAAGTACTGCGCGACGATGACGATGACTTGGTCCACTAGTCAGCTCCGTTCCGCGGCGGGGCGGCATCGGCCACGCACCGGACGCACGGGGTTCACCTGGCAGACGCTCGGGTGACATCCAATGTTCCCGAATCGTACGCCCTTGGACGGGCGCCGCGCGGCCGGGAGGGCCGGTTCAGCCCGGGGCCATGTAGGGCCGGGCGGGCCGCCACACGTGCTCGGGGCCGTGCGGCCGGATCGCGGCGAGCGCCCGCGCGATGACCGGCTCCGGCGGCCCGGCCTGCCCCGGCGGGCCGGGCGGCTCCGGCTCCGCCGTCTCCAGCGTCACCGCCTGCGGCCAGGGGTCCTCCTCCGCCGCCAGGCGCGCCGCGATCCCCGGGTCCGCGTCCGACGGGCCGCTGGTCCTGGCCAGCATCCGGCGCCCGGCCACCTCCTGCGGCGCGGTGCAGCGCAGCGGGACCAGCCGGGCGCGGGCGCGCCGGGCCATGTCCGCCGCGGCCGAGCGCCACCGCGCCGACGTCCAGGTGGCGTCGAGGAGGACGGACTCACCGCTGGCGAGCGCCGCCTCGGCGCGGGACAGGAGCTCGGCATAGGCGCGCTCGGTCCAGGCCGGCGCGTAGATCCCGCTGCCATAGGCGGCGGGGGCTGGCTGGTCCGGCTCCAGGCCGGCCAGTTCCTTGCGGACCCGGTCGCTGGCGAGCACCACCCAGCCCAGCCGTTCGGCGAGGGCCTGGGCCAGTGAGCTCTTCCCCGTGCCAGGCAGGCCGCCGACGAGCACGACGCTGACTTCGCCGGCCCTCAGGTGGCGCAGGGCGAGGGCCATGTGCAGCCGGGCCTGGCCTCCGGAGGCCGGGTCGCCCTGCGCCGCCCGCAGGCACGCGACCTTGGCCCGCACGAACGCCCGGTACGCGACATAGTGGTGGACCAGGGACGGCGGGGCGGGGTCTCCGGAGAATTCGGCGTACCAGCCGATGAACCGCTCGGCGAGGTCCCGCGCGCCGAGGCGCTCGAGGTCCATCGCGAGGAACGCGGCATCATCCAGGCCGTCGAGCCAGCGCAGCCGGTCGTCGAACTCCAGGCAGTCCAGGACCCGGGGGCCGTCGGCGAGGCAGAAGACGTCGTCGGCCAGCAGGTCGCCGTGGCCGTCCACGATGCGCCCGGCCCGCACCCGCGCGTCGAACAGCGGCGCCCGGCCCGCCAGGAACATCCCCGCCCGCTGGTCCACCTCGTCGATCTCGGCAGCCGGGAGCAGGCCAGCCGCGAGCGGGCGGGCCTGCTCCACGTTCTCTCGCCACCTGCGCCACAGCGCGTCCCGGCCGCCCTCGGCGCTGATCAGCGCGCCGCGCGGGGCGGCGGCGTGCTGCGCGGCAAGGGCGCGCGCGACCGCGCGGACCGGGCCGTCGGCGGGCTCTCCCCGGCGCAGCAGCGCGGAGAGCCTCCGGCCGCCGGGCATGCGGCGCATCACCACCAGGTGATCGCACACCCGGCCGTCCGCGTCCCGCACCTGGGCCACCCCGAGGTAGACGTCGGGGGAGAAGCGCCGGTTCAGCTCCGTCTCCCGCCGGCACGCGGCCTCCCGGGCCTCGGGCGTGCTGAAGTCGAGGAAGCCGGTGCGGATCGGCTTCTTCAGCTTGTATGCCCGGTCGCCGGCGAAGAAGACGACGCCCGAGTGAGTCTCCGCGACCGCGGCGAACGGCTCGTCCCCGCCCGGCCCCGGCCGGCCAGCGTCCCCGGTCATGTTCCCTCCCCGCACCACGGTGCCGGGCGCGCGGCGCATGGGCCACGGCCGGGCGTCCCGGACCGACAGGGCCTTCCTGCCCGGATTGCCCGCGGGAGATGCAGCGGAGCGGCTAGCCGGCCGTGGTGGTGGTTCCCGCACGTGGCCGTCGTCCGCCGGGTGCTGCCCGCGACGGCGGGCGCCCGGGTCAGCGTCAGCTTCGCCCTTGCCGCCCGGACCCGCCGGCCGCGCCCGCGCCCTGGGCGGCTCCGGCCGGGTCGTCGCGGACCACGAGCCGGTCGAGCCTGATCGCGGCGTAACCCAGAGTCGACAGCGCGAACACGACCAGCAGGTCGAGGGCCGACAGCGGCCGGGTGTGCAGCAGCTCGCGCAGCAGCGGCAGGTACAGGCCGGCTAGCTGGAGGGCGAGCGCGGCCAGCACCGAGGCGGGCAGCAGCGGGTTGGCCAGGGTGCCCGGCCGGGCGCGCGACCCGAGCGCGACGGCCAGCTGGGTCGTGCCGAGCGCGAAGAACGCCATGCTCTGCCACGGACGGCCGGTCGCGTGCCCCCAGAGCGCGACGCCGAGCGTGACCGCGGTCACCACGAGGCCTACCCGCACGATCCGCTGCCACAGGCCCGCGCCGAGGATGCTCTGCTCCGGCGGGCGCGGCGGCCGGGCCATCAGGTCGGGGTCGGCGGGCTCACCGCCGAGCGCCACGCCGGGCAGGCCGTGGGTGAGCAGGTTCACCCACAGGATCTGCGCGGGGAGCAGCGGGAGCGCAAGGCCGAATGCCGGGCCGGCCAGCATCACGGCGATCTCGGCCGCGCCGCCGGACAAGCCGTACAGCAGGAACCGGCGGATGTTGGCGTACACGCGGCGCCCCTCCCGGGCCGCCGCCACCACCGTCGCGAGGTTGTCGTCGGCCAGCACCAGGTCGGCCGCCTGCCGGGCGACCTCGGTGCCGCGCCCGCCCATCGCCACGCCGATGTCGGCGCGGCGCAGCGCCGGCGCGTCGTTCACCCCGTCGCCGGTCATCGCCACCACGTCACCGGCCGCCTGGCGCGCCTCGATGATCGCCAGCTTGCGCTGGGGTGAGGCGCGGGCGAACACCCGCGCCATGGGGTTGCCGCCGCCGCCGTCCCCGTGGCAGTCGACGACCTCGTCGCCGGGCTCGATGATGCCCAGCTCCGTGGCGATGGAGCGCGCGGTCGCCGGGTGGTCGCCGGTGATGAGCACCGGGGTGATGCCCGCGGCCTTGCACGCGGCGATGGTGGCCGCCGCCGAGCCGCGCGGCGGGTCGGCGACCCCGACCAGGCCGAGCAGGCGCAGGCCCTGCTCCAGCACGGTGGCATCGAGCCGGGGCGGCGCTCCCGCGCCGCCCCGCGGCCCGGCGCCGGCCGTGGCCGGCTCCCCCGGTCCGGTGCCGCGCGTGCCACCGCCCGCCGGCGCCGCGGCGAACGCGGCGGCGACCTCGCTGCCCGGCGGGTGATCGGCGGCCGCCACGGCGAGAACGCGCAGTCCCGCGCCGGCCAGATCCTCCGCTGCGGCCCGCGCCCGGCCGATCACCGCCTCGCCGCCGGCGATCACGCCGGGCCGGAGCACGGCCTCCGGCGCTCCCTTGCAGATCACCCGCACCCCGCCCGCCGGAGTGCGATGCGCGGTCGTCATGCGCTGGCGCTCGCTGTCGAACGGGATCTCGCCGACCCTCGGCAGGTCGGCGCTGAGGCGCTCGGGCCGCTGGCCGAGCGTGAAGGCCGCCGAGAGCAGCGCCGCCTCGGTCGGGTCGCCGATCGCCTGCCAGCCGTCTTCGCCTCCGGCGCGCCGCCGCAGCGCGGCGTCATTGCACAGCGCCCCGGCCGTCACCAGCTCGGTGATGGCCGCAGACGGCGGCCGCGCCGCTGCGGCGCCGGACAGGCTCACCACGTCGCCGGGCGTCCACAGCCGGCGCACCACCATGTTCCCCTCGGTCAGCGTGCCGGTCTTGTCCGTGCCGATCACGGTCACCGCGCCGAGGGTCTCGACCGCCGGCAGCCGCCGCACCACCGCGCGGCGGGCGGTCATCCGCCGGGCGCCCAGCGCGAGCGCGAGCGTCACCACCGCGGGCAGCGACTCCGGGACCGCCGCCACGACCAGGCTGATCGCGGTGATGATCATCAGCTCGAGCGGCTGGCCGCGGGCGAGGCCGACCGCCATGACGATCGCGCACAGGACGACCGCGGCCACGGCGAGCACCCGGCCGAGGCCGGCCATCCGCCGCTGCAGCGGCGTGAGCGCCGGCCGGGCCGTCATCAGCGCCGCGATCCGGCCCATCGCGCTGGCCGGCCCGGTGGCGGTCACCACGGCGCGGCCACGGCCCCGGACCACCACGGTGCCGGCCGCGACGGTGGCCTCCGGCTGGCCGGCCGGCCCGGCCTGGCCCTCCGGCCGCCGGCCGCCGCCCGGGCCTGCCGGAGCGGCCCGCGGGGCCGCCTGCTTGCTCACCGGGACGGATTCGCCGGTGAGCGCCGACTCGTCGATCAGCAGGGCCGCCGCCTCGGTCACCATGGCGTCGGCGGGAACGATGTCTCCCTCGGCGAGGATCAGCACGTCTCCGACGACGACCTCGGCGGCCGGGACCTGGCGCTGCCCGCCGTCCCGCAGCACCCGCGCCTCCGGAGCGGTGAGCCGGGAGAGCGCAGCGATGGCCCGGTCGGCCCTGACCTCCTGCCCCACGCCCACCGAGGTGTTGACGACGATCACGAGGCCGATCACGCTGGCGTCGGTCCAGTCCCCGGTGGCGAGCGTGAGGGCGGCCGCCGCGAGCAGCACCAGGATCATCGGATCGCGCAGCTGGGCCGCGATGCGGCGCCAGAGCGCGACCGCCCGCGGCGCGGGCAGCACGTTGGCGCCATCCACGGCCAGCCGGGCCGCCGCCTGCTCCGAGCTCAGGCCGGCAGCCAGCGGCGGCGGCTCCTGGCCGGCGCCGGGCGCGCGGCAGGCCCAGGTCCGCCCGCCCGGCGATTGGGCGTCAGCGCCTGATGCCATGCCGCCTCCCGTGCTGGCCGCCCTGCTGGCGGTGCCGCGGCCGGGCGCCCCGAGGCTACGCGGCCGGGCGCCCCAGACTACAAGGCGTTCCTGCCCCGGTCGCCGGCCGGGAACGCGCGGCGGCCACCCGCGGCCGGGCCGAGGGCGGCGCTCACCGGGTCCAGTCCTCCGCTCCGCCACGCGGGGCGGTCATCGGCGCGCCGGCGCCCCGGAGCCGCTCGGCCGGTCGCGGACGTGCTGACTGGCCGGATCCGGTTTCACGCCCGTCTGCAGCGCCGCGATGCCCGTGACCGGCCGGCCGCGCGAGGTCGCCGCTGATGGCCAGGCCGCGTGCCCGCGCACGGACAGCGCCGTCGCCGCCACGTCGTGATCGCCCGCCTCGGCGGCAAGCTGCCCGCGGCCTGGTAGCGTACGCGCGCCCCGGCCAGGTCGCCGAGGCTGACATGGAGCCAGCCCGTGAACGGGACCAGCCGGCCCCCGCCGAGAGCATGGCGGGCCGCGCGGATCCGCGGGCGTCAGCGGCGAGCCGCGCGCAGATCGCGGCATGGCGGGCAGCGACATGTCGATTGTGACGCAGCGGGATGACGGGGTCGGCGACCCGGCCTCGGCGACCGGGCGCCGGCGGCTCGCTGTCGCTGCTGCTCGGCGAGGCCGGGAACCCGGACGGCTCCCGGGCGGCCTGCGACAGCGGCGGGCCGGGGCGCCACGCGATCGCCCAGTACGGGCCACGCCGCCTGTGGGACGAGGCCGAGGCCGCCTGCCGCTGGTGACAGTCGCGCGGCGCGCCCGGCCCGGATCGCTACCACCTGGTGGTCACCCCGGAGGGCCAGCGGCCCGGGCTCGCCGGCGAGCCGGGGTGCCGGAGTGAGCCAGGCGGCCGGCTCGCCGAGGACCGCGGCGGTGCCGGGCTACGGGACCGGGCTGAGCACCGTGTCGCAGAACGTGGTATCCGGCCCGAATGGCCCGCCGCACCGCGGGGTGGTGGCGAACTGCGCCGCCTGGCCGTAGTCGAACAGCGTGCCCGGATAGTCCGCGCCGAAGGTGAAGGCGCCCGACCTGTTGAACGCGTACCAGGGGTAGGTGCAATACGGCCCGCCGTAGGCCGGGCAGGACGCGGTCACCTCGGCGCTGCCGCCGAGATCGCTGACGACCGCCCACTGGCTGGGGTGGGAGCCGTCGGCGAAGGTAACCGAGACGATCCGCAGCGGCGTGAAGCCGAGCCAGTGCGCGGTGTCGTAGGAGTCGCAGATCGTCTGGCCGGGGACGCAGTACTGGCCCGCCGGGCTGGCGAAATCCGAGGTGTGCCCGATCTCCCAGACGAACGAGTTCGGCGTGTCGTCCACCAGGCCCCAGCCGAGCGCGTTGCCGATCCGCTGGGTGCTGAACAGCGGGAGCAGCGGGCCGTACTTGCTGTCGAGCACGATCGTCCCGGAACGGCCGGTCGTGACGTCCGTGACCGTGACCTGCCAGCCCCGCGACAGCGCGGTCAGGTAGAAGTGGACCTCGATGGTGTCGCCGGCGTTCATCACCAGCGGCGAGTGGCTCGCGCCGTCGTAGAGCTCGGCGTTGAACGCCGCGGTCTCCGCCCCGCTGGTGGAGCTGACCTGCCAGACGGGGGAGCAGACGGAGAACTTGTCCGGCGCGTAGGTGACGTTGAAGCCGCCGTCGGCCGAGCAGGTCTTCACGATCGCGTCCGGGTAGAACTGCAGCTCGAGGAAGGCCTGGCCGAACAGCGCGTTCGGGTTCGGGTCGGTGACCGCGCCGCCCCACCAGAACGTGGGCCCGACCGCGGACACCGGCACGCTGCCGTCCGCGGGCAGGATCGCGGTCCACGTCAGGTCCTGCGCGGACCCGGGCAGCGAGGACACCGGGTCAAGCTCGGGCTCGTCGTGCCCCGAGCACGCGCCGGTGTACCAGACGGCTGACGGATCGGGGTGCCGCCCGATGCACACGCCGCCGCTCGGGTCGCCGGCTGCCGTCGCAGCGGCCTGCACGGCGCGCCTCGGATGCGCCGGCGCCGCGGCGGATGGCTGCGCGGCCGCCACCGTCCAGCCGGCCACGCCGAGCGCAAGCGCGGCCGTGGCCGTGGCCGGGAGATGCGGTGACCGCCAGATGCCCGCCCGCCACCGGATTCGCCCCATCGCGCCTCCATGCCGCCCGGCCCGGCCGCGCGGATACGGCGCGCGGCAACGTGCCGAGCATAGGGAGAACGGCCAGCGCCGCGCAATGGCGGCGGCCCGGCGCGTACCCGGCGGCCGGCCTGCGGGGCGGCACCGGCCGGCACGGCCCGCTGCCGTTACGCCCGCGCCGCATCGGCGCGGGCCGGCGCCGCCCGGCCCGCGATCTCCGGGCGCAGGCCGTCGAGAACGAGGCCGAGCAGCCTCGGGACCTGGTCCGGGTCATCGGGCGCCGAGTCCGCCGCGATGCTGATCGCGTGCACCAGGCGGAGCACGTCGGCGGGGTCGGCGCCGGCCCGCGCGGCGCCCGCCTGCTGCGCCCGGGACAGGACGTCCGCGACCGCGCCGCGCATGATCGCGCTGCAGGAGGACATGAGCTCGGAGTCCTTGCGCAGCGTCGCGAGCATGGTCGCGGTGAGCCTGCGCTTCGTGCGGCTGAAGTCCGCCAGGTCGACGAGGAAGGCGGCGAGCGCTTCCCCTGGGGACGCGCTCTGGGCCAGCTCGTCGGCGCGCGAGCGCAGGGCCTCGACCTGGTCGCGGTAGACGGCCTCCAGCAGCGCCTGCCGGGTGGGGAAGTGCCGGTAGAGGGTCCCGATCCCCACCCCGGCGCGCCGTGCGATGTCCTCCAGCGACGCCTCGTCGGTGCCGCGCTCGGTGAACGTCGCGGTCGCCGCGGCGATGATGCGATCCCGGTTCCGGCGCGCGTCGGCGCGCATCGCGCGGGGCGGCCACCCGGCCCCGGTGCCGGCTTCGCCGGCAGGCCCGCTCAGGTTCATCGTCGTCGCCCATCAGGTTTGCAAACCGGAGGGATCCTCCGTATAGTTACCGGAGGGATCCTCCGAATACATCGTAGCCCGTCCAGGCGCCCGGGGCCACCCGGCCGTGCCGTACGCCCGCCTGACCGTTCCGGGAAGGAACCCAGTGCCCACCTCCTGCATTCCCCCGCGGCATCGCGCGCGCCGGGCGGCGCGCCGCCCGGCGGCCGCCCGCCCGCTCCCGCCAGCCCCGCTCGCGGCCGGCCGCGCGCTCCCGGCCCGCCGCCGCCGCGCGGCCCGCAGGGCCGCCGCGCAGTCCCTGCCTGCTCCCGCCCGGCCCGCTCCCGTGCCGCGCGGCGGGCGTGGCATCACCCTGGCCGTCGTGCTGTGCGCCCAGCTCATGATCGTGCTCGACATGACGGTCGTGAACGTGGCCCTGCCCAGCATCGCCCACGGCCTTCACCTGTCGGCACCCGGCCTGGCCTGGGTGCTCAACGCCTACTCGCTGACCTTCGGCGGCCTGCTGCTTCTCGGCGGCCGTGCAGGCGACATCCTCGGCCGCCGGACGGTGTTCCTCGCCGGGGTGGCGATCTTCACCGCGGCCTCCCTGGCCGGGGGGCTGGCGACGTCGGCGGCCGCGCTGCTCGCCGCGCGGGCCGTCCAGGGCGCGGGAGGCGCGATCGCCTCGCCGGCCGTGCTCGCCACGATCGCGTCGAGCTTCCCCGGGGAGCGCGAGCGGGCGAGGGCGCTCGGCGCCTTCACCGCCGTGAGCACGGGAGGCGGCTCGCTCGGCCTGATTCTGGGCGGGATCATCACGCAGTGGGCGTCATGGCGGCTGGTCCTGTTCGTCAACGTCCCCGTCGGCATCGCCGTGGTGATCGCCGGGCGCCGCCTGCTGCCCCGGTCCGCCCGCCGGCCCGGGCGCTTCGACCTGGCCGGCGCGCTGACCTCGACGGCCGGGGTGTCCGCGCTCGTGTACGGGTTCATCCGGGCCGCGTCGGATGGCTGGTCCGACCGGGTGACGCTGGCCGCATTCGCCGCAGCCGGCGCGCTCCTCACGGCCTTCGTCGCGGTGGAGGCCCGCAGCGCCGAGCCGGTGACGCCGCTGCGGCTGTTCGCCGACCGCAGCCGCTCCGCCTCGTACGGCGTGCGCATGCTCCTGGTCGGCGGCATGTTCGGGATGTTCTTCTTCCTCACCCAGTTCGTCCAGGAGGTGCTGCGGTTCAGCCCGCTGCGGGCCGGCCTGGCGTTCGTGCCGATGACCGTGACCCTGTTCGCGGTGTCGCGCTTGGCGCCCCGCCTGCTCGCCAGGTTCGGGTCCAAGGCCCTCATGGTGGCCGGCAGCGTGCCGGTGATCGCGGCGATGGCCTGGCTGACCCGGATCACGCCGGCGACCAGCTACCTGCCGGGGATCGCGGGCCCCATGGTGCTCTTCGGGGCCGGGGTGGGCCTGGCCCTCGTTCCGCTGGCCATGGCCTCGCTCGCCGGGGTGCGCCCCGCGGACTCGGGCGCGGCCGCCAGCATGGTGAACGTGACCCAGCAGGTCGGCGGCGCGCTCGGGCTGGCGATCCTGGTCACGGTCTTCGGCGCCGCGGCGCGCGTGGCCGGCGCGTCCCGGGGCGCGCCCCGGACGGCGGCCGGGCCGGGGGAGCGGGCGCACCTGCTCGCCCGTGCGGTGGCGGCCTCGTTCGGGACGGCGCTGGCCTTCGACGTGCTGGCGCTGCTGGTGATCCTGCTGGCCATCTCGGTGACCGGGCAGCCCGCCGCTGTTCCCGCCGCGGAGTCATGACGCCCGCGCGGCGCGTTCACGAACAGGCGTTCTGTATGTGAACATGGGACGGCGGCGCGGCGTGCTGACCGCGCCGGGCCGGATGAAGGACGACGGGACGGGAGGCGGGACATGACCGGTGCCGGGGCTCCGCGGGGCGCGGACGCGCCGCCGGCGGACCTGCCGCGGATCCGCGACTGGATCGACGCGCATCTCGGCGATCCGGGGCTGGGCCCCGCGGCGATCGCCGCCGCCAACCACCTGTCGGTCCGCTGCCTGCACCAGCTGTTCCACGACAGCGGGACGTCGGTGACCCGGTGGATCCGCGAGCGCAGGCTCGACCGCTGCCGGCACGACCTGGAGGACCCGGCCCAGGCCGGCCGCGGGATCGAGGCGATCGCGCGCCGGTGGGGGTTCGAGGACGCCGCGTCCTTTGGCAAGGCGTTCAAGGCCAGGTACGGCGAGCCACCCGGCCGCTACCGGCTGGCGGTCGCGGCCCGCTGGGCCGGCGCGGCCCGCTGACACCGGCGGCCCGGCCGGGTCAGCGCGGCCCGCTGACGGCCCCGCGCCGCGCCCGCCGGTGGCCACTCCCGGCACCCGCCGCCCGCCCGGCCGGCGTCGCCGACAGCTCGCCGACGAGCTGCTGCATCCCCGGGCCGAACCGCTCGGCCAGCACGTCGTGGAACTCGTCCCAGATCTGCTGGACGTAGATGTCGTGCCTGATGTAGCCCTTGGCCAGGGCGCCGAGCAGCTCGTCGTCCCCGGCGATGCACTGCCAGTGCGCGCCGTCGGGGGCCAGCGCCCACACCACCCGCGCGCTGTCCGCGACGACCGCGACGTGGCGGGCCTGATGGCGCCGGTAGAGCACTCCGCGCGTGCTGTCGTGCCCGACGGTCCGCCCGTGCCGCAGCTTCACGATCGGCTCCCCGAAGTGCAGGACGTCGCAGATCACGCCGCGGTCGTCGGCCCGGGCCGCCGCCGCCGCGATCGCCTCCGTCTGCGGGCAGTTGACCGAGACGTAGACGTGGCGCAGCGCCTCGTCGATGACCCGCGCCGCGTGCCGCTCGATGTCGGGCCAGCGCGAGAACGAGCGCAGCACCCGGAAGTCGGCGCCGTCGGCGCGGCCGGCGGCCCGGGCCAGCTCCCGCTGCGCGCTGGAGAGCCGCTCGGCGAACGAGGCCTCCAGGCCCGACAGCACCCGGTCGGCGGGGACGGCGACGAAGCGGGCGGGCTCGCCGGGCAGCGGCGCCACGACCTCTTTCGCGGCGAGCCTGCGCAGCGCCTCGTAGACCTTCGGCTGCGGGATTCCGGTGGCGTTCGACAGCGCGTAGCCCGTCATCGGCTCGCGGCCGAGCAGGCCCACGTAGGCCTGCGCCTCGTACTGGGAGAATCCGAGGTCGACGAGCCGCTGGACGGCCGCGCTCTGGCTGGTCACGGCGGTTCCCCTCGGTCGCGTCCGCCCGCGCGGCGGCGCCGGCGGGCCGGGACGGCGGCCCGGCGCTCACGTGGTCGCACTGTAGCCCCCATCGACGACGATCACCTCGCCGGTGACGAACGGGTTGGATGTGATCAGGGACAAGATCGTGGCGGCCACGTCCTGCGCGGTCACGCAGCGGCCGAGCGGCGTGCGGCGGGCCCGCCGCTCCATGAGCCGGTCGTAGCCCTCCCCGAGCCGCGTGCGCATCCAGTCCCCTTCCATCCAGCCGGGCGCCACCGCGTTCACCCTGATCCGCGGGCCCAGCGCGCCGGCCAGCGTCCGGGTCAGGCTGACCACGGCCGCCTTGGACGCCGCGTACGGGAACGGCTGGGGCCCCGGGCGCAGGCCGACGATGCTGGCGGTGTTCACCACCGCGGCGGCGGGCGCGGCCCGTAGCAGCGGGACGCACGCCCTGGTGACGCAGAACAGGCCGCGCACGTTGACCGCGAACACCCGGTCCCAGTCTGCCATGCGGAGCGCCTCCAGGTCGGACGGCGGGACATCGACCGTCACCCCCGCGTTGTTCACCAGCGCGTCCAGCCTGCCGAACTCCTCGCCCACCGTGGCGGCCATCCGCAGGACCGCGTCCTCGTCCGCGACGTCGGCCCGGATCACCACCGCGCGCCCGCCGCGCTCGGCGACCTCATCGGCCACCTGCCTGGCCGCGGCGTCGCTGGCCGAGTGGTTCACGGCGACGTCGTAGCCGTGGTCGGCGAGCGCCAGCGCGGTGGCGCGCCCGATGCCGCGGGACGCCCCGGTCACCAGCGCGGCGGGGCGACCGGCCCGCGCCGGCGCGCCCGCCGGCGGGGCCTGGGGGCCGCTCACTGCTGCCCGCCCAGGCCGGCCGGCGTGCCCCGCGAGGGCTCCGCCGCCCGGGCGCCCGGGCGCCCGCCGTCGGCCCCGGCCGGGGCCCTGCGGTGCGGATCCGGGCCGACCGGGGCCGGGCGGGCGGGGGCGAGCCCGAGCACCCGCTCGGCATTGGCGTGGAACACCTTGTGCATGACCTCCTCGCTGAACCCGAGCTCGTCCCACTCCCGCAGGATGCGGTCGAGCGGCAGGCTGGGGTAGTCCGAGCCGAACATGATCTTGTCCTGCAGCCGGCCACGCACGTCCGTCCTCAGCCCGGCCGGGAAGTGCTTCGGCGCCCAGCCGGACAGCTCCCAGTAGACGTTCCCCTTGTGCAGCGCGACGGCGGTCATCTCATCCACCCAGGGCCAGCCGGGATGCGCCGCGATCACGGTCAGCGTCGGGAACGCAGCGGCCAGCGCGTCGATCGCCTGCGGGTGGGCGTGCCGGATCAGCGCGCCGTCGCCGCCGGGCAGGCCGGCGCCCATGCCGGTGGTGCCGACGTCGATCATCACCGGCACGCCGAGCCCGTCGATCGCCTCGAAGAGCGGCCTCAGCCCGGGGTCGTCCACCGAGTACCGCCCCATGATCGGGTGGAAGTGGAACCCGGTCACCTTGTGCTCGGCCACCGCCCGCTCGGCGGCGGCGATCGCCCGCTCGCCCAGCAGCGGGTCGACCGCCCCCCACGCGCCGATGAAGACGTCCGGGTGCCGGTCCCGCATCCCGGCCACGTACTCGCTGGTGCACGCCGGCGCGCCGGTCACCGACTGGATGTCGAAGGCCACCAGCAGCGCCTCGATGCCGTGGGCGCGGAAGTCCGCGGCCACCTCGTCCTCCGTCCTGGCCGTCCACTCCCGCTTCCAGTAACGGCCCAGCGCCTCCACGTAGGGTCCCTGCGATGCGATCCACTCCGCGGTGCCGGGGTAGGCATGCAGGTCCACCCGTCTCATCCGACCTCCTGCGTCACGTCGTCCCGCCGCGCGGCGAGCCTGGCGGCCAGCTCCCGCTTGGCGACCTTGCCGACCGGGGACAGCGGGAAGCTGCCGACGATCTCGAGCCGCTCGGGGAGCTTGTGCCGGGCGATCTCCTGGGCCTTCAGGAACTCCACGAGGTCGCCGAGCGTCAGTCCGTGGCCCGGGCGCAGGATCACGCACGCGCACATCCGCTCGCCGAGGACGGGGTCGGGCACCGGCACGCAGGCCACGTTGAGCACGGCGGGGTGGGTGAGGATGAGGTTCTCCACCTCCTCGGCCGAGATCTTCTCGCCGCCCCGGTTGATCAGGTCCTTGCTCCGGCCCGCGACCACGTAGTTGCCGCTCGGGTGGCGCCACATCAGGTCGCCGGACCGGTAGAAGCCGTCCGGGGTGAACGCCCGCTGGTTGTGCTCGGGCGCGTTGTAGTAGCCCCGCAGGGTGTAGGGGCCGCGGGCGAGCAGCTCCCCGACCTCGCCGTCGGGGACGTCGGCGCCGTCCTCGCCGACCAGCCGCACCTCGTCGTCGGGGCAGACCGGCCGTCCCACGGTCTCCAGCCTGACCTCGGGCGGGTCGTCGAGCCGGACGAACATGAGCAGGCCCTCGGACATGCCGAAGTTCTCCTGGACGGTCACGTTGCGGAACACCTTCTCCGCCCGCCGCCGCGTCTCCGGCTGAAGCCGCTGGCCGCCGCTCTGGATGACCCGCACCGACCCGAGGTCGTGCCGGGCGGCCAGCGGGTCGTTGATCCAGCGGATCAGCAGCGCCGGCACCACGTGGATGTGGGTCACCCGGTGGCGGTCGATGACCGCGAACACGTCGGCCGCCCGGTTCGACCGGGCGAGGTAGACGGTCGCCCCGGACAGCAGGAACCCCTGCAGCCCCGGGCAGGCGAGCGGCAGGTTGTGCGAGATCGGCAGCACGTTGAGGAGCACGTCGCCGTCGCGCACGTCGCACACGGAGACGGCGAGCTTGGAGTTGAACGCGTAGTCGTTGTGGGTGCGCGGGATCAGCTTGGGGATGCCGGTCGTGCCCCCGGAGAGCTGGAAGACCGCCGGGTCGCAGGGGTCGATCCGCGCCGCGATCTGCTCCAGGTCGGCGGGGCCGTGACCGGTCGGCCTGCGCTCGTGCAGGTACTCAAGGCTCACCGTGCCCGCGCCGCCCGGCCCGGCCCGCCCGTCTTCGCCGGCCGGCGCCCCGCCGTCCCCGTCCGCCCCGGCCAGGATGCTCAGCCGCAGGTGGCCGTGCTCGGCGCGCAGCCTGCGGTGGAGCTCGGCGAAGTCGGCGTCGCCCAGCGACGCGGGCGCGGCTGCGGCCACGGCGCCGGACAGCGCCACGAACTGGCGCAGCTCCCGGTAGCGGTGCGAGGGCAGCGCCATGATGGGGATCGCGCCGATCCGCTGCAGCGCGAAGTACAGCGAGGCGAAGCGCCGCGTGTTCGGGAGCTGGAGCACGACCCGGTCGAGCGGGCGCAGGCCCAGGTCGAGCAGGTTGAGCGCGACGCGCTCGGAGGCCGCGGCGAGCTCGGCGTAGGTGTAGGAGCCCTCATCGTCGATGACCGCGACCCGGCCGGCGTGGTCGCGGAACGCGGCGAGGAAGTGGCTGATCAGCGGGCGGTCCTCCCAGTAGCCGCGGGCACGGTAGCGCGCGGCGAACTCTTCCGGGAACGGGATCACCCCGGGCAGGGCCATGCCGGCTCACCTCTCGTCCTACCTACCGCCGTAGGTGGGAACCACTCTACCCGGCTCACCGCGGCGCCCCGCCCGGCCGGGCCATGGCGCGGCCGGTCACGACGGCACCGCCTTCTGCCGGGCGATCTTGGCGGCGGGCACGGTCTGGGCGGCGGCCGACAGCACCCCGCCGGACAGGAACGTCCCGAGCACGTTCCCCCGGGTCACCGGGACGAGCAGGGCGGAAGGGTGCTCCTCGTCGTGATGCACGGTCACCAGCGCGGCCGTCTGCCTGCTCACGTGACCGACCGCGGTGCCCCGCACCATGTCGGCCGGCGGCTCGTCCTCGTCGGACGCCTTGATCCGCAGGACCAGCCGGTCGCCCGGCCGGAGCAGGCAGGCGGCCGGGACGACCGGGATCAGGTACTCGCGCACCTGGCCCGGCGGGACCGGCTCGCGGCGGTCGTGCCGGTGGACGGGCAGCCAGGGGAGCGACTCGTCCTCCGCGAGGGCGGACTGGGAGGCGCGCAGCCAGCCCCGGGTCAGCTCCTCGGCGCGGCCCTGCGCGTCCTGCGCGAGGACGGTAACGAAGAACAGCGCGTCGGTGTCGGTGGTCGAGGCGTGCAGGCGCAGCACCATCGGGCCGATGATCTCGGTTGCCTCCACCATCGGCGGGGTGCGGAAGACCGCCTCGCCGTGGCCGAACGGGGAGTCCTCGAACGACGTCGCCAGGTCCGAGGGCCAGGTGTCGTGCTCGCTGAGCAGCCCCCCGGAGTGCAGGAAGAACTCCGTCCACCGCGTCCGCGGCAGCGGCCAGGCCGCCGCCTCGGTCCACTCGCCGGTGCCGGGCACGAACAGCCGCACGGCCGGCTCGGCCAGGAACCCGGTGTCGTTGCCGGCCAGCCAGTGGTCGAACCAGCGCAGCGCTTCCAGGTGCATCTGGTAGAACGGCCGGTCCAGGTAGAGCGGCGGCCCGACGACCAGCTTGCGCGGGCCCTGCCAGCGCCCGAAGGTGCGGAACGCCGCGGGCAGGTGCAGGCCGTGCAGCCCCCAGCAGGCGCCGAAGTAGCCGGGTACCCCGGTGTTGCCGTAGCCGACCCTGCGCTCGGCGAAGAACTCGCCGTCCGTGCGGGCGAGCACGATGTCGGTGACGAGCGCGTTGGCCCCTCGCGGGTCACGCAGGCAGGCGACGATCGGGGGGAGCGCCGCGATCTCGTCGTCGTCCAGGGCCTGCCCGATCGCCTGCGCGAACCCGTGCTCGCCCAGGCGCCGCAGGTGCCAGCTCTCATAGCGCACGCCGTCGAACTTGTCCTTCCAGTGGGCGAGGAACCGCCAGGAGAAGATCCCGCCGTGGTAGAGGAAGTCCCGGTAGAAGTCGGTGGCCCCGAACGGGGCGAAGATCGCGGCCAGCGACGGCGGGGCGAGCATCGCGATCTGGATGGACAGCCAGGCGAAGTAGGAGATCCCGAACAATCCCGCCCGGCCCGTGCACCATGGCTGAGCGGCCAGCCATTCCAGCGCGTGCGCTCCGTCCGCGGCCTCGCCCGGGCCCATCGCCTGGAACGTGCCGGACGACTTGCCGGTGCCGCGCACGTTGAAGATGGCGTGCGCGTACCCGCGCCGCGCGAAGAAGTACGGGTCACCCGCCTCCAGCCAGCCGCGCTGGACGCTGAAGCCCTCCGGCCGGATCGGCTGGGCCTGGAACTCGTTGTTGTACGGGTGGAAGCCCGCGATCACCGGCACCGGCTCGCTGGTGTCGGGGCGGAACACGTCGCCCACCAGCACCGCCCCGTCCGGCAGCGGGATCCGCACGTCGCGGTCGGCGATCACCCGGAACCGCCGCCGTGAGCACGCCCACTCTGGTCCGAACACCGGCCATGCCTCCCTTCGCCGCTGCGAGATGGCCCGGCCCGCGCCGGGCGCTTGCCCCGCGCCGGGCGCCGCTCATGGCCGGACCTCGGCGACCGGCACGGCGATCACGTGCGTCCCCCCGGCCGTGAACGCCTCCGCGACCGCGGCGGCCACCTCCCCGGGCCGGCTCACCGTGGCCCCGGCCGCCCCGTAGCCGGCCGCGATGGCGGCGTGGTCGATCGCCGGCAGCCGGGTGCCGGGATGCTCCCTCGGATCGCGCGGCACGCCGAGGTGGGCCTCGATCGCCCGCTTGACCGCCAGGTAGCCGCCGTTGTCGAGCACGACCACGACCAGGTCGCACCGCTGCCGCACCGCGGTCCAGGTGGCCTGCACGCTGAACTGGTAGCTGCCGTCGCCGACCACGGCGAGGGCCGGCCGGTCCGGCCGGCCGATCGCGGCGCCGATCGCCGCGGGCACCCCCCAGCCCAGCCCGCCGCCGGTGCTGCGCAGCATCGGCTGGTCCTCGCCGAGCTCGAGGTGGCGCAGCAGCCGGGTGGAGGATCGCACGCCCTCGTCGACCACCGTCACCCGGGCCGGCAGGGCCGCGTTGAGCTCGGCGGCGACCGCCTCGACGGCCAGCGGCGCGCCCGGCCCGGCCCCGCCGGAGCGCTCGGCCAGCTTGGCCCGCTCCCGCGCCGCGCGGAGCGCGGCGAGCCGGCCCGCGCGGGCCGCCGCGGCGTCCGGGCTCAGGGCGCGGTCCAGGTGCGGGGCGAGGGCCGCCAGCGCCGCCGCGGGGTCTGCCACGATCCCCGCCACGGCGGGCACCTCCCGGCCCACCCGGTCGGGGTCGGGGTGGATGTGGATCAGCGAGGCGCCCTCCGGCAGGCGCGGATGGCGGGCCGAGGAGAACGGGTAGAACACCCGGCTGCCGATCGCGAGCACGAGGTCGCACCCGTCCAGGACGGCGGGGTCCTCGCCGAGCAGGCCGAGGAAGCGGGGGTCGGCGGTGGGGAACGGCACGTCGCCCAGGTCGGTGAAGTCGGTCAGCAGCAGCGGCGCGGCCAGCCGGTCCGCGAGCTCCCGTAGCTGGCCGGCGCACCGGCGGGCCGCGCTGCCGGCCACGATCACCGGCCAGCGGGCCGCCGCGATCAGCCTGGCCGCAGCGGCGCAGGCCGCCTCACCCGGCACGGCGCCCCCGCGCGCCCAGCAGTCCCAGAGCGCGGTGTTGGCCAGCGGCGGCTCCGGCGCCCCCGCGGGCACCGGGCCGCGCAGCAGGTCCTCGGGAACGGCGAGGTAGGCCGGCCCGGTCGGCGGGCTCATCGCGGCGTGCAGCGCCCGCCACAGGTCGCGGCCGACCTCGCCGGGGCTGAGGGTCTGGTGCGCCCACTTGGTGAACGGCCTGACCGCCTCGGGCAGGTGCGGGTGGGCGCAGAACCCGTCCTCGCTGAGCACGGCCAGGTCCTTGTGGCCGGCGGTCACCACGACCGGCGAGCCGTCCTGGCGGGCGTTGTACAGGCCGCTGGCGCCGTTCAGCGTCCCCACGGTGGTGTGCAGGCCCGCGACCCCGGGCCGGCCGGTCACCCGGGCGTAGCCGTCGGCCATCGAGACGACCGCGCCCTCGTGCAGCCCGAGCACGTAGCGCAGCCCGGGCCGCGCGCGCAGCGCCTCGAGGAGGGCCGCCTCGGTGGAGCCGGGCAATCCGAAGAAGGTGTCCACCCCGGCGGCGGCGAGCACGTCGGCGAACAGGTCGGCGCCGGTGCGAGTCGGGTCGGTCACGCCTGCGCCGCTCCCTTCTCCGGCACCCGGCCGCCGAGGAAGATCTCGGCCATCTCCGGGCTGGCGAGCACCTCGCCGGCCGGGGCCGACATCGCCACCCGCCCCTGGACCAGGACCGCCGCCGTGTCGGCGAGCCGCAGTGCCGCCCGCGCCTTCTGCTCGACGAGCAGGACCGCGTGGCCGTGGTCGGCGAGGGCCCGGACCTGCTCGGTGAGCACGGCATCGGTCAGCTCCGCCGACAGCCCGGCGGTCGGCTCGTCGAGGATCAGCACCCGGGGCGCCAGCATGAGCGCCCGCGCGATCGCGGTCATCTTCCGCTCGCCGCCGCTCATCGTCCCGACGTAACGGTGAAGCTTGTCCCGCAGCGGCGGGAAGATCGCCAGCACCTGCTCGGCCCGCTCGGCGCGCTGCGCCTTGCCGAGGAGGTAGCCGCCCATCGCGAGGTTCTCGCTGACCCGGAGCGAATCGAACACGTCGTCGGTCTGCGGCACGTAGCCGATGCCCAGGCGCGCCAGGCGGTCGAGCCGCCAGCCGCTGATCTCCCGCCCGTCGGCGAGCACCCGGCCGCCCATGACCCGCGCCAGGCCGAGGATCGCCTTGAGCAGCGTGCTCTTGCCCGCGCCGTTGGGGCCGACCACGGCGACCAGCTGGCCGGCGTGGACCTGCAGGTCCACGCCGCGGATGACCTCGACGTCGCCGTAGCCGGCCACCAGGCCCTCGGTGGCCAGGGCCGGGGCGGACGGCGCGGCGGGCTGCCCGGAGCCCGCCGGCTGCCCGGGGGCGGTGCCGGCTCGCGCGGGGGCGGCCCGGGCCGGCCATGGCCGGGCGTCCTCAGCCGACGACATAGGCGTCCTGCACCTCCTTCCTGGTGCGCAGCTCGGCCATCCGGCCCTGGGAGATCACCGTGCCCTGGGCCATGACCACCACCTTGGCGCACAGCCGCTCGACCGCGCGCAGCTCGTGCTCGACCAGGAGGATGGACAGGCCCGCGCCGGCCAGCGCCAGGCACGCCTCCTCCAGCTGCTCGGCGAGCGCCGGGGCGAGGCCGGCCATCGGCTCGTCGAGCAGCAGCAGGCGGGGCTGCGCCATCAGCGCGCGCATGACCTCCAGCAGGCGCTTCTGCCCGCCCGACAGGCGCCCGGCGCGCTCGTCCCGCTTGCCGGCCATGCCGAACAGCGTCAGCAGGGCCGTCGCCCGCTCCACCAGTTCCTCCTCCTGGCGCCGCCACAGCCACCGGCCAGCGAGCACGCCCGCGGCCGATTCCCCGCGCTGGCGGGGCGCGGCGACGAGCAGGTTCTCGATCGTGGTGAGCGCCCCGAACTCGCGCGGAAGCTGGAAGATCCGCACGATGCCCAGGCGGGCCCGGCGGTGGGCGGGCAGCGCGGTGACGTCGCGGCCCTCGACGCGGACGCGCCCGCCATCCGGCCGCAGGAAGCCGCTGATCAGGGCCAGCGCGGTGGACTTGCCGGCGCCGTTGGGGCCGATCAGCCCGGTGATCTCGCCTGGCTCGGCCTCGAAGGTCGCGCCGTCCACCGCGCGCACCCCGCCGAACCGCTTGACCAGGCCCTCCACGGAGAGCGCGGCGGGGCGCCCGGATGCGGCGGCGCCGGCTGCCTTCGGCGCGGCGGCCGGCCGGGGCAGCGCGATCAGCGCGGCGACGGTGCTGGCCGGCCGGGCGCCGCCCGGCGGCGCCTGCGCCGCGTCCTGGCCGGCGGGCGCGTGCCGCGGCCTGCGCTCGGCGACCAGGCCCTGCGGCCGGGCGAACACGAACGCGATCGTGAGCAGGCCGAGCACGATCCAGCCGAGGTCGCTGGCCAGCTCGGGGGAGCTCTGGAACTGCGGCAGGAACTGGGCGCCCTGCAGGATCAGCACGGGGACGATGACGACCCCCACTGCCACGCCCGCGTCGTTGCCGATGCCGCCCACGATGATGGCGGTGAGCAGCGCCAGGGTCTCGACGTACTCCCACGACGACGGGGACCAGCCCCCGATGAAGCCCGCCAGGAGCGCGCCGCTGAGGCCGGCGTACGCGCCGCCGGCCGCCTGGACCGCCAGGCGCAGGCCGACGACGTTCTTGCCGACCGCGGTGGCCGCGTCCTCGTCCTCCCGCATCGCCCGCAGCGCTCGCCCGAGCGGCCCGCCGGTGAACCGGCGCAGGGCGAGCCAGCCGGCCAGGCAGGCGGCCGCGACCAGCGCCACGTACCACCAGCCGCGGCTGGCATCGCCGAGCGAGGCCAGGGGGTTGGGGATCAGGCTGAGCCCGAGGTTGCCGTTGAACAGCCCGGAGTCGGCTCCCACGACCGTCGTCGCGAGGATCGAGATGACCAGCATCACCATCGCCTGGTAGTCGGCGCGCAGCCGCTTGAGGCCGGTGACGCCGATCAGGCAGCCGAGCGCGCCGCAGATGAGCGCGGCCAGGATGATGGCCAGGGCCACCGGGAGCCTGGCGCCGATGATGTACTGCTGGAACGACCCGGAGGCGGCCGGCGGGCCGAGCGTGAACGCCGCGTACAGGTACGCCCTGGCGGCGACCAGCACGATGTAGGCGAAGTTGGCCACCCCGGCGACGCCGAACTCGAGGTTCAGGCCCCAGGCCGCGAGCAGGTCGGTGCCCAGGTAGACCAGCAGCACCACGGCGTAGTAGGCGACGGAGCTGATGGCGGTCCTCCTTCCGCGGCTCAGGCCCGGGTCAGCCGCCGCGCCGCCGCCCCCGAGGCGAACAGGCCGCGCGGCCGGAGCATCAGCACCAGCACCAGGACCGCGAACGCGTAGGCGTCCTGGTAGGCGGGGCTGGTGTAGGCGGCGGCCACCTGGCTCACCACGCCGACCACCAGGCCGCCGAGCATGGCGCCGTAGGGCTGCCCGATGCCGCCGAGGACGGCCGCGGCGATCATGTAGATGAGGAACGTCGGGCCGATCGTGAAGTCGAAGGTCACCGTGCTGATCGCCAGGGCGACCCCGGCCGCGCCGCACAGCGCCCCGGTGATCAGCCAGGCCAGGTCGGTGACCCGGTCGGTCCGGATCCCGCAGCTGCGGGCCACCACCGGGTTCGCCGAGGTCGCCCGCATCGCCCGGCCGAGCTGGGTCCTGGTGAGCAGCAGGTGCAGCGCGAGCATCACCGCCACGGTGATCGCGATGATGACCAGCTGCGAGGTGGTGAACACGAACCCGGCGCCGCTCACCGTGCTCCCGGCCTGCTGGCCGTAGGAGATCGTGTCCGCCCCGGCGATCGCGACGATGCAGTACTGGATGATGATCCCGGCCGAGACCGTGACGATGACCACGCCGACGAACCCGGTGCCGCGCCGGACGAGCGGGGCGATCAGCCCCCGGTTCAGCAGCGCCGAGGCGATGGCGATCGCCGCCGCGGCGACCGCCATCGCGACCCAGACGTTCACCCCGGCGCCGAGCAGCGCGTAGCCGAGGTAGGCGGCGAGCGTCATCAGCGCGCCGTAGGTGATGTTCAGCACGTTGCTGATGCCGAACTGCACGGTGAAGCCGACCGCGCCGAGCGCGATGATCGCGCCCGAGGCGATGCCGAATCCCAGCGACTCGATCAGGAGCCTCATGACAGAAGCTGCTGGACGGTGGTGCCCGGGATCACGCCGAGCAGCACCGGGTTGCCGCTCGCGGTGAACCCGGAGGCCGAGAAGTTGCCGGGCGAGTTGTGGAAGGCGTTGAAGTGGATCGGCCCGCCCACGCCCACGTAGTGGATCTTCTTGCCGGCCTTGAGCGCGGCGAGCCCGGCCGCGTAGGAGTCGACCGTCACCGCGCCGGGCGCGCCCGCGGCGATCGCGGCGATGTCCTTGTTGTAGACCGGCCCGCTCGTGCTGTGCGCCTGGACCATCGCCAGCGCCATCAGGCTGATCCCGTCGTAGATCGAGGCGATCACGCCGACCCCGAGGATCGTGGCCGGGTCCTTGACCTGCGAGGCGCTGTAGACCGCGTGCTTGTACAGGGCGTAGGCCTGGCTGGAGGGGTTCACGTACCCGCCGATGAAGAACATGTCGTGGGTGACGTAGCTGGTTCCCATCACCTTGCGCACCGCGGAGAAGTAGGCGGGGGTGATCGAGTCCGTGGAGGTGATCACCGGCGGCACCTTGCCGCCGGAGAGCTGGCGGTACTCGGACAGGAACGTCGCCGAGGTCTGCGGGTCGCCGGCCAGGATCAGGGCCTGCGGCCGGCCGGCCAGCACCCTGGCGACCACGCTGGAGTAGGAGGAGGCGTCGCCGGGGATCGTGAGGTTGGCGGTCATCGTCCCGCCGATCTTCCGCACCGCGGCGACCACCCCGGGCTCGTTCCCCTGGGCTCCGATGTTGTTCTGGAACACCACCGCGTACCGCTTGTAGCCCTTGCGCGCCGCCCAGGCCACGAACGCGGCGCCGTTCTGGTCGTCCGACGGGGTCATCCGCCAGAAGTAGGCGTCCCGGGTGGTGTCGAAGGCGACCAGGCCGTTGGTCGACACCATCGGGATCTTGGCGGCGTTGACCAGCGGGATCGTGGTCGCCGCCGTGTTCGACTCCAGCCCGACCGCCATGCTCAGCGTCGTCGTGGCCAGGGCCTTGCTGACGTTGGGCACCGCGTCGGCCGGGTCGCCGGTGTCGTCGATGAGGTCGCAGCTGATCTTGCGGCCGAGCACGCCGCCGGCCTGGTTCACGCTGTACTGCGCCGCGTAGCAGGCGCCCGACATCAGGTTCCCGATCTCGGCCGCCGGGCCGGTCATCGGCCCGATCACCCCCACGTTCAGCGGCCCGGACGGCGGGGCGCCCGTGCCGCCGCCGCTGGAGCCGCCGCACGCGGCCAGGGGGAGCGCGGCCGCGAGCGCGCCCGCGAGCAGCAGGGCGCCGGCCGGGCGGGGCCGGGGCAGGGTGAGGTTCGTCGTTCTCATTGCTGGTCATCCTTCGGCGAGTGCGGCAGTTGGAGGATGCGGTGCAGGTTCCCGCCGAGTACGAGGTCGAGGTCGGCCCGGGGCAGGCCGAGGGAGCGGATCGTGCCGAGCACCTCCACCGGCCAGTCCTCGCCGTCGCTGGGCCCCATCGGGAAGTCGGTGCCGTACATGACCCGTCCGGCGCCGAAGAAGTCCAGGCCGCAGCGCATGGCGCTGGCCGAGCCGTTGACCATCGAGTCGTTGTAGAACTTGCGGAAGTACTCCGACGGCTTGCCGGGCAGCGCGGCGGAGGCGTCGGTGAGGGACGCGGCCCGGTACTTGGCGATCTCCTGGCTCATCGCGTCGGCGCGGCTGGCGTAGAACGGGACCATGCCGCCGAGGTGGTGGGTGACGAACATCAGGTCCGGGTAGCGCCCCAGCACGCCGCCGAAGACCAGGCGCGCCATCGCGAGCGTGGTCTCGAACGGCCAGCCGAACAGCCGGTCGAGCAGGTCCTTCTTCAGCCACTCGTAGGAGTGGCCGTGCTGGGGGTGGATCCAGATCGGCACCGCCCGGCGCGCCGCTTCCTCGTACAGCGGCCACATCGAGGCGTCGTCGAGCGGCAGGCCCTCGATGTTGGAGAAGATCAGCACCCCGCGGACGCCGAGCTCGCCGGTCAGCCGGGCGAACTCGGCCATCATCTCGTCGTCTACCACGGGCAGGACGCCGACCGGGATGAACCGGTCCGGCCAGCGCGCCGCCATCTCCGCGATGCTCTCGTTGGCGACCCTGGTCAGCTCGTGGACCAGCGGCCGGGGCATGCCGAGCCACATCGGCGGCCGCACCAGGACCAGGACCTGCTGGTCCACGCCGATCCGGTCCATGTACCGGAGCCTGCGCTCGCCGTCGTACAGGTAGCTGTTCTTGCGCAGCGCGGCGACCTCGGCGCCGGGGTGCCGTTCGCTGATCGCGTCGAGCAGCCGTTCCGGGCAGACGTGCGAGTACGCGTCGACGATCATGGAACCCCCCAACGGGTCCGGGCGCTGCCCGCGTCGGCGGATGTGTGCCACCTACCGGAGTAGTGAGCAAAATGTAACGTGCGCCATGGGGCGGCGCAAGAGCTCCCGGGGCGCCTGCGCCCGGGCCGGGCGGGCCGCGGGGAGCCCCCGGGGAGCGGGCGGGGGCGTGCGGGAGAATGTCCCCGGCGATCGTGCGGCCGCGGGCCTGGCGCCCGGGGGCGAAGGAGAGGGCAGCACCGTGGACACCCCGCTGGATGAATGGCTGGCGCGCGCCTGGGTGGACCGGGCCGTCTGGGACCTGCGGCCCGATTACCGCGCCGCCCTGGTCGCCGCCGACCACCTGGTCGGCGGCCCGGGCGACGAGGTGAGCGAGAAGCTGCTCTGCGGGGCGATCGCCGCGGCGCGCGAGCGGCTCGCCGGGCGGAGCCCGGACGAGCTGCCGCACGTGCGGGCCTGGCAGGAGGCGTACCGGGCGTTCGGCGCCAAGCCGCAGCGGACCCGGCCGAGCGTCGATGCGCTGCTGCGCCGGATCGAGGCGGGGATCCCGCGGATCGACCGGCTGACCGACGCCTACAACGCGATCTCGATCAGCCACCTGCTGCCGGCCGGGGGGGAGGACCTCGCCGCCTACGCCGGGCCGATCCGGCTGGTCCGCGCCGACGGGACCGAGGACTTCGACACGGTCGCCTCCGGCGCGCCGGCCGTCGAGCACCCGGCGCCCGGCGAGGTCGTCTGGCGGGACGATCTCGGGGTGACCTGCCGGCGCTGGAACTGGCGGCAATGCGCGCGCACCCGGCTCACCGCGCGGAGCACCAGCGCGGTGTTCGTGCTCGACGGGCTCGCCCCGGTGACGGCGCGGCAGCTGTCCGCCGCGGCCCGCGACCTGGCCGCCGCGCTGATGCTGCTGTGCCCGCAGGCGCGGGTCGCGAGCCGGCTGCTCGCCCCGCCCGGCGCCGGGGAGTAGCCAGCCGATGGCCGGCCAGGAGGGGGGAACGGGCCGCTGGGAGTTCTGGATCGACCGCGGCGGCACGTTCACCGACGTGGTCGCCCGGCGCCCGGACGGCACGCTCGCGGTGCACAAGCTGCTCTCGCAGGACCCGGCCAGGTACGCCGACGCGGCGGTGGCCGGCATCCGGCACCTGCTGGGCGTCCGGCCGGGGCAGCCCCTGCCCGCCGACGAGATCGCGGTGGTCAGGCTCGGCACGACGGTCGCCACCAACGCTCTGCTCGAGCGCACGGGCGAGCCGACCGCGCTCGTCATCACCGCCGGGTTCGCGGACGCGCTGCTCATCGGCTACCAGGACCGGCCGGGGATCTTCGACCTGCGGATCGCCCGCCCGCCGGTGCTCTACGACCGCGTGATCGAGGTCACCGAGCGGGTGGGCGCCGGCGGCGAGGTGCTCGTGCCGCTCGACGAGGACGCGGCCGAGCGCGACCTGCGCGCGGCGTTCGCCGACGGGCTGCGCAGCGTGGCGGTCGTCTGCCTGCACGGCTACCGCCACCCGGCCCACGAGCGGCGGATCGGCGAGATCGCGCGGCGCGCCGGGTTCACCCAGGTCTCCCTCTCCCATGCCACCAGCCCGCTGATGAAGCTGGTCTCGCGGGGCGACACGACGCTGGTGGACGCCTACCTGTCCCCGGTCATCGCCCGGTACGTGGATCAGGTCGCCCGCGAGCTCGGCGGGGCGCGGCTGCAGTTCATGCAGTCCAACGGGGGGCTCACCGACGCGCGCCTGTTCCGCGGCAAGGACGCGATCCTGTCCGGCCCCGCGGGCGGGATCGTCGGCATGGCCCGCACCGCCCAGGCGGCCGGGTTCGGCCGGGTGATCGGCTTCGACATGGGCGGGACCTCCACCGACGTGTCCCACTTCGCCGGGGAGCTGGAGCGGCAGTACGAGACCGAGGTCGCCGGGGTGCGGATCCGCGCGCCGATGCTGTCGATCCACACGGTCGCCGCGGGCGGCGGATCGGTCCTGCACTTCGACGGCGGCCGGTACCGGGTCGGGCCGGACTCCGCCGGAGCCGACCCAGGCCCGGCCTGCTACCGCCGCGGCGGGCCGCTCACCCTCACCGACGCGAACGTGCTGCTCGGCCGGATCCAGCCGGCGTGCTTCCCCGCCGTGTTCGGCCCCGGCGGCGACCAGCCGATCGACGCGCGGGTCGTCGCGGACGGGTTCGCCGCGCTGGCGGCGCGGATCGGCGCGGCGACCGGGGAGATGCCGGAGCCCGAGCAGGTGGCGGCCGGGTTCCGCTCCGTCGCCGTGGAGAACATGGCGAACGCGATCAAGAAGATCTCCGTCCAGCGCGGCTACGACGTGACCCGGTACGCGCTCGCCACGTTCGGCGGGGCGGGCGGGCAGCACGCCTGCGCGGTGGCCGACGCGCTCGGGATCACGACGGTGCTCATCCATCCGCTGGCCGGGGTGCTGTCCGCGTACGGCATCGGCCTGGCCGACGTGACCGCGATGCGCGAACGGGCGGTGGAGGCGCGGCTGGACGCCGGGCTGGTGCCCGAGCTCGCCCGGCTCGCCGGGGAGCTGGCCGACGACGCCGCCGCCGAGCTCGCGCGGGAGGGCGCGGACCCGTCCCGGGCGGTCGTCACGCGGCGGGCGCACCTGAAGTACGAGGGGACCGACACCGCGCTGCCGGTCCGGCTCGGCCCGCTTGCCGAGATGACCGCCGCGTTCGAGCGCGCCTACCGGCGGCACTTCTCGTTCCTCATGCCCGGCAAGGCGATCGTCGCCGAGGCGGTCTCGGCCGAGGTCGCGGTTCCCTCCGCCGTGCCCGCCCCGCCCGGGGCGGTCTCCCCCGCCGTGCCCGCCCCGCCCGGGGCGGTCTCCCCCGCCGTGCCCGCCCCGCCCGCGCAGGCCGGCCGGGGCGTTCTGGTCCCCCTGTTCGCCGACGGCGCGTGGCGCCAGGCGCCGCTCGTCCGGCGCGGCGAGCTGACCCCCGGCCGGCGGCTCGCCGGCCCGGCGATCATCGCGGAGGACCTGGCCACCACCGTGGTCGAGCCCGGCTGGCAGGCCAGCCTGGCCGGCAGCGGCGACCTGCTGCTCACCAGGGTGAGCGCGCCGCCCGCCCGGCGCGCCGCGGGCAGCGGGGCGGGGACCGCGGCGGACCCGGTGATGCTGGAGATCTTCGGCAACCTGTTCATGTCGGTGGCCGAGCAGATGGGGGCGCGGCTGCGGGCCACCGCGCACTCGGTGAACATCAAGGAGCGCCTCGACTTCTCCTGCGCGGTCTTCGACTCGCAGGGCGGGCTGATCGCGAACGCGCCGCACATCCCGGTCCACCTGGGCTCGATGGGCGAGTCGATCAAAATCGTCGCCCGGCGCAACGCCGGGCGGATGCGCCCCGGCGATGTGTACGCGCTCAACGACCCCTACCACGGCGGCACCCACCTGCCGGACGTGACCGTGGTGACGCCGGTGTTCGGCGAGGGGCCGGGCGAGTCCGGGCGGGTGCTGTTCTACGTGGCCTCCCGCGGGCACCACGCCGAGATCGGGGGGATCACGCCCGGGTCGATGCCGGCGTTCAGCACCCGGGTGGAGCAGGAGGGGGTGCTGATCGACAACTGGCTGCTCGTGCGGGACGGGCGGCTGCGCGAGGCGGAGACGCTCGCGCTGCTGCGGGGCGCGCCGCACCCGTCCCGCAACCCCGAGGTCAACCTCGCGGACCTGCGCGCCCAGGTGGCCGCGAACGAGCGCGGGGTCGCCGAGCTGCGGAAGATGTGCGGCCACTTCGGGCTGGACGTGGTCACCGCCTACATGGGGCACGTGCAGGCCAACGCCGAGGAGGCGGTCCGGCGGGTGATCGGCGGGCTGCGCGACGGCGAGTTCGCCTACGAGACCGACAGCGGGGCGGTGATCCGCGTCGCCGTGCGCGTCGATCGGGCCTCCCGCGGCGCCGTGATCGACTTCACCGGGACGTCGCCGCAGTCGCCGGGGAACCTGAACGCGCCGTCGTCGGTCGCCATGGCCGCGGTCCTGTACGTGCTCCGCTCGCTGGTCGCCGACGACATACCGCTGAACTCCGGCTGCCTGGCGCCGGTCCGCGTGATCATCCCGCCCGGGTGCCTGCTCGCGCCCGAGTACCCGGCGGCGGTCGCGGCGGGGAACGTGGAGACCTCCCAGGCGATCACCGGGGCGCTGCTCGGCGCGCTCGGCGTCATGGCCGAGGGGTCGGGCACGATGAACAACATCACGATCGGGAACGCGCGGCACCAGTACTACGAGACCGTCGCGAGCGGGTCGGGCGCGGGAGACGGCTTCGACGGGGCCGACGCGGTGCAGACGCACATGACCAACTCCCGCCTCACCGACCCCGAGGTGCTGGAATGGCGGTACCCGGTGCGCGTGGAGCGCCACGAGGTCCGGCGCGGCAGCGGCGGGGCCGGGCGGTGGCGCGGCGGCGACGGGGCCCGGCGGGTGATCAGGCTGCTGGAGCCGATGACCGTGACCACGCTGGCCGGCCACCGGCGGGTCGCGCCGTACGGGATGGCCGGCGGGCGGCCGGGCGCGCTCGGCCGGCACTGGATCGAGCGGGCCGACGGGTCCGTCACCCCGATGCGCGGCTACGACTCGGCGGAGGCCGGCGCCGGGGACGCGTTCGTGATCGAGACCCCCGGCGGGGGCGGTTACGGGCCTCCCGCGCCGCAAGGTGACGCCGGCCGGGAGTGACCTCCCGCGCCGCGGCGCCTCGCGCCTGGCGGATCGGGCCCTGGTCAGGGCTTGCGGGCGACCCCCGCCCACATGGGGACGCTGGCGGCCTGCGGCGCGTCCCCCGGGTCGGGGCGCCACAGGGGAGTCTGGGTCACCCCTGGCTCGAGGATCTCCCAGTCGCCGAAGAACCCGGTCACCTCGGCGTGGTCGCGGCGGGTCTGGCCGGTCACCACCATCGCGTTGTACCGGCGCGCCACCTCGGCCACGGCGTCCTCCTGAATGTCGCTGGCCGGGTGGGAGATGACCAGGTGGCTTCCGGATGGCACGGCGTCCCGCAGCCGGGCGACGATGCCGCGCGGGTCGTCGGAATCGGGGATGTGGTGCAAGATCGCCACCAGCATGATCGCGACCGGCTTGGCGAGGTCGAGCGTCCGCGCGGCCTGCGCGAGGATGCGCCCGGGGTCACGCAGGTCGGCGTCGATGTAGTCGGTCCTGCCCTGCGGCGAGGAGGTGAGCAGCGCCCGCGCGTGGGTGAGCACGATCGGGTCGTTGTCCACGTAGACGACGCGGCACTGCGGGGCGACGGACTGGGCGACCTGATGGGTGTTCTCCGCGGTCGGCAGTCCCGTGCCGATGTCGAGGAACTGCCTGATCCCCGCCTGGCCGGCCAGGTACCGGACCGCCCGGCCGAGGAACGCCCGGTTCGCCCGGACGTCGGCGCGGATCGCGGGCCGGACCGCGATGACCTGCTCGGCCGCCTCCCGGTCGGCGGCGAAGTTGTCCTTGCCGCCCAGCCAGTAGTTGTAGACCCGGGCCGAGTGGGCGACCGACGTGTCCAGCGTCCTCGGGGCCTCGCGCTCCGGGCCGCCCAGAGGGATCTGTCCGGCCATTAGCCAATCATATCGGGCGAATCACCGGGTGCCGCCGGCGGTGCGGAGCAGCTCGTAGAGCTCGCGCTCGCGCGGGGTGAGCCGGCGCGGGACCTCGACGACAACCCGCACGTTCAGGTCCCCGCGGCCGTGGCCCCGGTGCCTGGGCAGGCCCTTGCCGGGAACCCGCAGGACGGTGCCCGGCTGCGTCCCGGCCGGGACGACGATCCGCGCCGACCCGTCGAGCGTGGGGACCTCGGCGGTGACGCCGAGCGCGGCGTCGGGCACCGGGACATGCAGCTCGTGCCACAGGTCGGGGCCGTCCCGGCGGAGCCTGGGGTCGGCCCGGGTGCGGACGATCACGTAGGCGTCGCCGGGACGGCCCCCGGGCTCCGGCGCGGGCATGCCGTGCCCGGCCAGCCGCAGCACCGCGCCCTCGGGGAGGCCGGGCGGCACCCGGATGGTCACGGTCTCCCGCGCCTCGCTGCGCCCGGTGCCCTGGCAGGCCGGGCACGGCTCGTCGATCACGGTGCCCCGGCCGGCGCAGTCCGGGCAGGCTGTCACCTGCTGGACGAGCACGGTGCCGCGCCGGCTCGCGGTCACGCGCTGGCCCGTCCCGCCGCACGCGGGGCAGGCCCGCGGCGCGGTTCCGGGCCTGGCCCCGCTGCCCGAGCACACCGGGCAGGGGGCCTGCCGGGGCAGCGTCACCGTCCGCCTGCCGCCAGTGAGCACCAGGCGCAGCGGGACCGTGACCGCCACCTGCACGTCGGCCCCCCGGGCCGGGGCGCGGGCGGCCGCCGCCCGGCCGAACAGCCGGTCGAACAGGCCGCCGAACACCGGGGCGCCGGCGCCGAAGACGTCGGAGAAGTCGATCCCGCCCCACACGTCCTCCGGGGTCTGCCCGCCCACCCCGGCGAACCCGCGCGCGTCGTAGCGGGCGCGCTTGTCCGGGTCCGACAGCACGCTGTAGGCCTCGGCGACCTCCCGGAAACGCTCCTGGGCGTCCGGCTCGCTGCTGGTGTCCGGGTGGTACCGGCGGGCCAGGCGGCGGAACGCGCTCTTGATCGTCTTGGCGTCCGCGTCCCTGGGCACGCCGAGCACCTCGTAGTAGTCCCGCTGGGCGGCCATCACCCGCGCCCCGGCTCAGCCCCGCCCGGGGCGCCGAGCGCGGTGCAGGCCGGCCCCCCCGGGCAGGAGGTCATCCGGCGGCCGTGCTCCAGCGCCAGGCGGACCAGGCCGCTCTCCAGGTCCCGCAGGTCGAGCCCGGCCAGGCGCGCCAGCTCACCCAGGGCCGGCAGGGCCGCGCCCGCCGGGGCCGGCGGCAGCAGGCCCAGGTGCCGGGCCGCCGCGACCGCCCGCTCGTCGGGCGGCGGCCGGGCGCCGGGCCAGACGCCGCGCAGCTCCCGCAGGAAGAGCCGGATCGTCACCTCGCCCCAGCCCGGGAGGGCGTCCAGGGCGGTGCGCAGGCCGGCGTAGGTGGTGAACCGCTGCCCGATCCGCGCCACCTCGCCGCCGTACCGCTCGCCGATCAGGTCGGCCAGGGCCAGCAGCCGGGACGCCATGCGGAAGTCGTACCGGGCGTATCCGCCCTCGTCGAGCAGGGCGATCAGCTCGTCGGACGCCAGGTGTCGCACCTGGGCGATCCGGGTCAGCCCCGAGCGGGCGAGCACGTGGTAGGTCCGTTCGGCGACCGATGCGAAGATCCGCGCTCCGAACAGGGTCGCCGCGAGGAACCACCGTTCGACCTGGTCCTCGCCCGCGTCGATGTCGATGCCGAGCTCGGTGGAGTACCGCCCGCCGAGGGCCGCCACGACCATCCTGGCGGTGGCGGCCCGCTCGCGCTCGCCCGCCGCGGCGGCGGGCACGCACCCCGCCGTCCCGGCCGCGGCCTTGATCCTGGCCATGCACCCACTGTCGGCCATCGCCGCGGGCGGCCCCACCGGTCCATCGGCCCGATGACCGGGACCTTGGCCCCGTGTCCTGCGGGCACGGGCCGCGTCCGGGGCCCGCGGGCACGGGGGCGGTCCGGCCCTCCGCGGGCACGGGCCGCCTCACGGTCGCGCGGGCACTCGCCATTGACTTCAAGCCAACTTGAGGAACTACGGTGCGGGACAGGGCGGGAAGCGTCCGGGAGGATGGGATGAGCGAGTGGGTTCGGGCCGCGGCGGTCGCGGACATCAGGGTGGGCGGCGCGCGGTCGTTCGCGTGGCGGGACAAGCGGATCGCGCTGTTCCGCACGGACGGCGCGGTGTTCGCGTGCGACAACCGGTGCCCGCACCAGGGCTACGCCCTCGTCCGCGGTGACGTGAGGGACGGCCAGCTCACGTGCGCGTGGCACAACTGGAAGTTCGACCTGCGCACGGGCACCTGCCGTCACGGCGGGGAGAACGTGCGCACCTACCCGGTTCGGGTCGCCGGCGGCCAGGTCTACATCGACGTGGCCGATCCGCCCGCCGAGGTGATCAGGCCCGAGCTGTTCGCGAGCCTGGCCGCCGCGATGGAGGACCTGGACGTGGGCCGGGTGGCGCGGGACGCGCTGCGGCTCCAGCGCATCGGGACGCCCCTGGCCGAGGTGATCCGCGAGGGCGTGCGGTACGCGGCGCCGCGGGCCGAGGACGGCTGGGACCACTCGCTCGCCACGCTGACCGACTGCCTGGCGATGAGCGGGTTCTTCGCCGAGTCGCTGCGGGCGCTCCCGGTCATCCAGGGGCTGTCGGTGGCCGCCCAGGACCAGGTGCGCAGGCCCGCCAGGCGCCGGCCCGACCCCGTCGACCCAGTCGCCGCCTTCGGCTCGGCCGGCGAGGCGCTGCGGGCGTTCCCGGTGCTGGTCGAGGAGGAGCGCCAGGACGAGGCGGAGGCGCTGCTGCGCGGGCTGATCGCGGAGCGGGTGCCGCCGGCCAGCCTGCGCCACGCCATCCTGACCGCCGCGACCGACCACTTCCTCGCCTACGGGCACTCGGTGATCTTCGTTCAGAAGGCGTTCGAGCTGCTCGGCCGGATCGGCTGGCAGGAGGCCGACGCGGTGCTGTCGCCGCTGGTCCCGCAGATGGTCCTGGGCACCAGGTACGACCGGCTCCCGTACATGCGCCGGTTCCTGCGCGCCTGGCAGGAGGCCGGGCCGGACCTGACGGCGCTGGCCGGCCAGGCCGGCGCGCGGGGCGCGCCTCGCGGGAGGGGCCGGGCCCGCCGGGGGGACCCGGCCGGCCGGGGAAGCGGGCCGGGCGGGACGGGGTTCGACGAGGCCCGCTACCGGAGGGCGCTGACCGATGGCTCGCCGGCGGACGCGGCTGCTGCGCTGGCCGCCGCCCTGGAGGCCGGCGGCCCGGTCACCGCGATCATCGACGCGACCGCGCGCGCCGCTGCCGAGCGGCTGGCCAGGTTCGACATCGACATGGACCTGGACGATTCCAACGACTTCGGCTGGCTGGACGTCACCCACACGCTGACCTACATCGACGCGCTCCGCTGGGCCTGGTCCGCCGATCCGTCACCGCAGGTGCTGCGGGGTCTGGTGCACGCGGCCTGGTTCGTGCAGTGGACCGGCCAGTTCGACGAGCGCCGCGCGCCGGCCGGCCGCGCTGCCGGCGGCGCCGCTCGCGCCGGCTGGAGCCGGCCGGGAACGCGCCGGGCCGGCGCCCCGGAGCTGCGCGAGGCCATCGCCCGCCGCGACCCGGAGGCGGCGGTGGCGCTGGTGACCGGGTACTCCGGCCCGCGGGCCGAGCTGGAGCGGTCGCTGGTCCAGGCGGCCGCGGAGGACCACTCGGCCGCGCCGATCATGGTCGCGCACGTGATCAAGACCGCCCATGCGGCGGTGAGCGAGTCCCGCGCCCTCGGCGAAGGCCCGGCGTCCGCCGAGCCGCTGGCCGCCGCGGCCAGGTTCCTGGCCAGCCCGAAGCGCGAGCGGTTCGTCGTGCAGTCCGTGCTCGACGCGATGACCACCCTGCGCGGCGTGCCGAGGCCGGAGTCGGAGCGGATCCGGAACGCGGGCGCCGCCGGGTCCTAGATGAGTGATTCCCAACTCGTGCTGGCGCGGCGTGTCGGGTTGATCGTGGAAAGGGAGGAGGGCATCGATGGTCGCTTGTGACTGCAGACCTCGACACCCTCC
>JAJPIV010000122.1 GCA_021324595.1 Actinomycetota bacterium
CGCCGGCGGGCCCAGAGCATGATGGCCGCCGCTCCGGCCAGCACCACGAGCGCCCCGGCCACGGTGCCCGCCAGCGCGGCGCCGGCCGCGCTGCCCGGCCCGCGCAGGGCCGGCAGGCGCGGCGCCACCGGCGCGGCGGGCGCGGGCGCCGAGCCCGCCGGGGCCCGCTGCCCGCGGACCGTGACGACGATCGCTGCGGCCAGCAGGCCCGCCATGGTCAGCGCCGCGAGCAGGGCGAGCGCGCGCTGCGCGCCGGTCAGGGCCGGCTCGGGCTCCTGCTCGTCCCGGCGCCGCCTGGCCCGCCGCGCCAGCGCGACCGCGAGCACGGCGAGCAGGGCGCCGGCGAGCGCGACCAGGACCAGCCCCCACGCCTTGCCCTCCGGCCCGGCGCCAGCGCCGAGGAGCCCTGCGGCGGGCAGATGCGCCCCGGCCCGCGCGCCAGCCCCGAGGGCGGCGAGCACCAGCAGGCCGGTCACCACCGCGAGCCGGCCGATGCCCCAGCCCCGCACCTCGACCTCCATCTCGCGTGAGGCAGGGACCGTTGGCGGCCTTGGCCGCGATTGTGCGGCGGGTCCCACCGCCGTGCCTGCCAGCCTACCTGGCGGCCCGGACGCCCCGTCGGCCGCGTCGCCGCCCGGCGCCGGGTGCCGCCCGGTCCGGCAACGGCCGCTGGCGGCGGTCAAGGACGCTCGGGCTGCGGACGGCTTCGGGCAGTGAGATTGCGGGCGGCCGCGGTTAGGCTGGGGGCGTGCCGGCGCTCTACTCGTGGCTACGCCGCCATCCGCGGCTGGTGGACGGGGCGCTGGCGCTCGTGCTGGCGCTGAGCGGGCTCGCCACCGGGTTCGCGTTCCACCGCTACTGGGAGATCCCCGCGACCCTCGGCGTGACGGTGCCGGTGGTGTTCCGCCGGGCCCATCCGGTCGCGGCGTTCGCCGTCGCGACCGTCGCCGGGGCCGCCCAGGTCGCCCTGGGCGTCCGCCTGGGCCTCACCGACGTGGCGATCGTCGTGCTGCTGTACACGCTCGCCGCCTACGCTCCCCGGCGCGCCTCCCTGGCGGGCCTGGCAGTGTGCCTGGTCGGCTCGGCGGTCGCGATCGTCACGTGGCGGCCGACGGCGATCAGCTTCTTCAACTGGCTGCTGGTTGGCGCCGTCCTGTTCGGCGGCTCCTCGCTGACCGCCTGGATCCTCGGTGACTCGGTGCGCTACCGCCGTGCCTACTACGCCGGGCTGGAGGAGCGTGCCGCCCAGCTGGAACGGGAGCGCGACGCCCAGGCGCAGATCGCGGCGGCGGCGGAGCGGGCGAGGATCGCCCGCGAGCTGCACGATGTGATCGCCCACAACGTCAGCGTGATGGTGGTCCAGGCCGACGGCGCCGCCTACGCGATGGGCGCCGATCCCCGCCGCGCCCGCGAGGCCCTCGCCGCGATCTCGGCCACCGGCCGTCAGGCGCTGGCGGAGATGCGGGCGCTCCTGGGAGTGCTGCGCCGCCCCGGCCACGATGCCGCGGCGGACCTGGCCCCCCAGCCGGGCCTGCACCAGATCGGCGACCTGCTCGACCAGGCAAGGGCGGTCGGGCTGCCGGTGACCTGCACGGTCGAGGGGGTGCCACGGCCGCTGCCCGGCGGGGCGGCACTCGCCGCCTACCGGATCATCCAGGAGTCGCTCACCAACGTCCGCAAGCACGGCGGCCCGCTCGCCACGGCGGCGGTCACGCTCCGGTATGCCGGCGACCGGCTGGAGATCGAGGTCGCCGACGACGGAGCCGGCGCCGCCGCGTCCACCGACGGGCCGGGCCACGGCCTGACCGGGATGCGGGAGCGAGCCGGCCTGTATGGCGGCACGGTCCGGGCCGGGCCGCGGCCCGGCGGGGGATTCCTGGTCGCCGCGACGCTGCCGTTCACGGCTGACCGGGCGGGGGCCGCGTGAGCATCAAGGTCTTCCTCGCCGACGACCAGCAGCTGGTGCGGGCCGGGTTCAGGATGGTCCTCGACGCCCAGGCGGACATGACCGTGGTGGGCGAGGCCGCCGACGGCCTGGCGGCGGTGGAGGCGCTCCGGGGCGTCGCCGCCGACGTGGTGGTGATGGACGTGCGGATGCCCAGGCTGGACGGGATCGAGGCCACCAGGCGGATATGCCAGGCGGGTGACCGCCCTCGCGTGCTCATGCTCACCACCTTCGACCTCGATGAGTACGCGTTCGCGGCCCTCAGGGCCGGGGCGAGCGGGTTCCTGCTCAAGGACGTGCCGCCGGAGGAGCTGCTGTTCGGCATCCGCGCGGTCCACTGCGGGGACGCGATCGTCGCGCCGTCCACCACGCGGCGGCTGATCGACCGGTTCGCCCCGATGCTGCCCGGCGACGACGAGCCCCTGGCGGGCCTGCGCGGGCTGACCGGGCGCGAGCGCGAAGTGCTCACGCTCATCGCCCGGGGCCTGTCCAACACCGAAATCGCCGCGCGGCTCTTCGTCTCCGAGGCCACGGTCAAGACGCACGTCGGCCGGATCCTCGCCAAGCTCGGGCTGCGCGACCGGGTGCAGGCGGTCATCCTGGCGTACGAGACCGGGCTGGTCAGGGCCGGCCGGCCCGCCTGCTGACCCCGGGCGGCGAGCCGGCCACCTGCCCGCCGGCCCCGCATCCCGGCGCCCCGCCACCACCCGCCCGCCGGCCCCGGCACCGGCGCCGTAGCCCCCCGAACGGCCCGGCCAGATCCGTTCGCTTGACATATCATGCGCGCTAACTATAGTTAGCAAGTGAGATCGAGGAGGATTTCCATGACCAGCACCCGCGTGCCCGGGCAGCACTTCCAGGAGCAGATCCTGGCCGCCGCCCGCAAGGGGCACCAGAAGATGACCAGCACGGCGCGCTCCGTCGCCGCTACCGCGCGGACGATCCGTCCCCAGCTGCCGGAGCTTTCAGAGCACTCCCAGGCCCGGCTGCGCGCGGCCCTGGCCGCGCCCGCCAAGCTGCGGACGGCCCTCCCCAAGGCCGAGCGGATCCGCACCGCCCTCCCCAAGGCCGAGCAGCTCAGGCAGATGGCGCGCGAGGCCATGAAGCGGTCTCCTGGCGCCGGGGAGCTGCGCGCGCGGGCGACCGAGGCGGCCAGGCATGCCCGTGCCGCAGGGAGGGCGCTGGACGACCAGGTCCGCGCCGCCGGCGCCCCGCTGGCCCGGCAGGCGCGCACCGCCCTCTCCCAGGCCGGCGCGGCACTGGCCCAGGCCGGCGTCAGGAGCGGGCGGAACGCCCCGGCCCCCCGGCAGGAGGCGCCGCCCGAGGCCGCCGGCGACCGCGGCGTGCCTGCCCCGGATGCCGGCGGCACCGCGGGCGCCGGGCCCGTCGCGCGACCGCATGGCGCGAAGCGGGCCGGGCGGGCCCACGGCGCTTCGCGCAATGCCGACCAGGCCAAGACGGCAGGGAATACGGGCCCGGCGAAGTAGCCGCCAGACCCGGGGCCCCACCTCCCGGGGTGGCGGCCGCCGGGCCGGACGGCCAGGACGAGATGGGAGCAGCGTGAACGAGCCGTGGGACGCGGAGATGGAGGCTCTGGGTGAGTTCATCCGCAGGCAACGCAAGCTGGCGAACTTGTCGCTGCGCCAGCTCGCCGAGCGGGCCAGGTTGTCCAACCCCTACCTGAGCCAGCTTGAGCGCGGCCTGCACCAGCCGTCGGTGCGAGTCATCAAGCGAATCTCCGAGGCGCTCAACGTGTCCGCGGAGACCTTGCTCGCGCACGCCGGGCTGCTCCGGCACGAGGACCAGGGCGGGCGGGGCAGTGCGCCTGGCGCCGACACCACCCCCGGCCAGGGCACCGCGCGCGGCCCGGGCACGCCACCCGGCCAGGGTGCCCCGCCCGGCGCGGCGCCCTCCGTCGAGGAGGCGATTCGCGCGGACGCGCGCCTGAGCGACCCGCAGAAGGCGGCGCTGATCGCGGTCTACGCCAGCATGCTCGGCGCGGGCTGACGGAATCGGGCGCCCGGACGGCCGCCCGATTCCCGCGCCCGAATCGGCATCTCACTGACGTATCGGTGGGAACTGCCCAGAACGGCCGCCGCCGTGGGACAGTGGGCGGTACGCTATCGCAGCGTGACCGATCAGCGCCCGCCGGCGGAGCCGCTCCCCCAGCGGCGCCCATCGTCGCCCGACCCGGACGGCGCCCCCGGGCTCCCTCGTCGCACGGCGGTCTCCTGGCGGGTGGGCAGGCATCGCAGCCCGCACCGGCTCAGCGTCGCATCGGGCGCCCCGGCCCTGGTCCTCGCCGTTCCCGGCCGCGGGTCCCGGGTTGACCATGACCTCGTCGAGCGGATCGCCGAGGCAGCCTCGCAGTCGTGCCCGGGCGTGGACATCCTGGTGGGCTACCTGTCCGCCGGGCCGGATGATTACCCCGCCGGCGCCGCCGGCGGGTACCCGCCGGGCACGGGCGGTCAGCCCGGCGCCGCCGACGGCCTGGCCGGCGCGATCGCGTCCGCGCCGGACCACGGCAGCCCGGCCGCGCCGCGCGCGGTCGTCGTGCCCCTGCTGGCCGGGCCGCACCCGGTCTTCGACGCCGAGATCGGCACCACGATCGGGGCCGCCGACCCGCCGGTGATGCTCGCCTCGCATCTCGGCCCCCACCCGCTGCTCGCCGGGGCGCTGCACGACCGGCTGTCCGAGGTCGGGCTGGCGCGGGCCAGCCGCGCGCTGGGCCTGAACATCGCCGTCGGCGCGAACGGCGTGCTCGTCGTCGCGGACCGGGGACCCGGCGCGCTCAGCGAGGCCGGGCTGACCACCGTCCTGCTGGCGGCGCGCCTCGCGGTGCCGACCGCGCACGCGTCGCTCGGAGACGACGAGAGCATCCGCACGGCCGTGTCCCGGCTCCGCGAGGCGGGAGCCAGCAAGATCGCCATCTCGCCGTGCGTGATCGGGCCGGAGAGCCGGGCGGCCGAGTTCGAGCAGCTCAGTGCCGCCCTCGGGATGCCGTGCGCGCCGCCGCTTCGCGACCACCCCGCCGTCGCCCAGCTGGTGGCCGCCCGGTACGGCGAGGCCCTGGCCAGGATCAGCGTTCCCAGCCATTGACAGCCGCGCCGCTGGTGCGCTGAGGTTCCACTGCGCGACCGGCCTCGTGAGGCGCCGCTCACGTGATGCCGGGGGCGGCACCGATACCGACGACGACACCGAATTCCGACGACGAGGTGACCGGCATGAGCGAGTGGAACGCCATGACCTACGAGGGCAAGCCCACCATCCTGCGCGTGGTGCGGGAGCAGGCGGAGCAGATGTTCGCCCTGGCCGAGCAGCCCGATGCCTGGGAGGCGCCGACCGCCTGCGAGAGCTGGCAGGTCAGGGACGTGATCGGCCACCTGGTGGACACCACCGAGGGGTACTTCAGGGCATTCGAGGTCGCCCGGTCCGGCGCCACCGCCGAGAACGCCTACGGCCTGCTCGGCATGCACGAGCGGGCCGGCGATCAGGCGCGGGCGTTCCGGCACCTGTCGCAGCAGGAGATGATGGCCAGGGTCCGCGCCGACCTGGACAAGATGATGGGCATCCTCGAGCCGCTCACCGAGCAGGAGTGGACCACGATGATCGTCCCGCACTTCTACATGGGCCCGGTACCCGCGTTCATCTACGCCGCCGGCCAGCTCATGGACTACGGGGTCCACACCTGGGACATCCGGCAGGGGTCGGGCAAGGCGCACGCGATCCCCGCCGAGGCCGCGGACCTGCTGGTGCCGTTCATGTTCATCATCTGGCAGTCGACGATCAGGCCGGACGCCGACCGCACGCCGCTGTCGATCGGCGTCAGCGTCACCACCGGCCCGAACGCGGGCACGACCCGGATCACGGTGAACGAGCAGGGCATGAGCTACGAGGCCGGGGCCGTCGACGACCTGCCCGCCGTCCTGGAGTTCGACCCGGGCAGCCTGGTGCTGACCGCGTTCGGCCGGGTCAACGGCGGCACGGCCCGAGGCGACCAGGCCGTGGCCGACCACTTCCTCAACCTGTTCTACCGGATCTGACGAGACTCGGGCCGCGAGCGCGGGCGCCGGGCCGGCGCCCGCGCTCAGGCGCCGGCCCGGCGCGGGCCCGGCGCCGCCGCGATCATGCCCGGCTCCCCGGCGGGCCGGCCTGAGCGTCCCATTCGCCGGGCTGGTGCCCGGCCGGCAGCCGGTGCCTGGCGAGCCGGGCGGTCGGCGTGCGGGGCAGCTCGTCGATGAGCTGCCAGTATCGCGGCACCTTGAACGCCGACAGCCGCTCCGCCGCGTAGCCGCGCAGCTCCGCGAAGTCCGCCCGGGCTCCGGGTGCCGGGACGATGAACGCCTTGATCTCCTCCTCGCCCAGCTCCGAGCCCACCCCGGTGACCGCCGACTCCAGCACCGCGGGGTGGGAATCGAGCACCTCCTCCACCTCGAGCGGGGACAGGTTCTCCCCCCGGCGGCGGAGCACCTCCTTGAGCCGGCCGACGAACGTGTAGGTGCCGTCCGCGTTCACCGTCACCAGGTCCCCGGTGCGCAGCCACGGGCCCGGCGAGCCCTCCTCGCCGGGCACCAGCACGGCCGCGGTCTCCTCGGGCATCTGCCAGTACCCGGGCGTGATCACCGGGTTCCGCAGCCACAGCTCGCCGGTCTGGCCGGGGCCGAGCTCGGCGCCGTCCTCGCCGACCACCCGCGCCTCGTTGACCCGCCCCAGGTACGGGTGCTGGCGGACGGTGCCGAGCGTGCCGTAGGGGCGCGAGCCGCGCGGCCAGATCAGCCCGTAGGGCGACTCGGACAGCGCGTAGCCGACCACGATCCGGATCCCGAACCGCCGCTCGATCGCCTCCTGCCGGGAGCGCTCCGGCGCCGGGCCGGTGTAGCACAGCCGCAGCGGGTTGTCGGCGTCGTCGGGGCGCTCCGGCTGGCGCATCAGGATCTCCAGCATCGCGCCGATCGCGTTGAACTCGGTCGCGCCGTGCCGCCTCGCGGCGTCGAGGAACCCGCTCGCGGAGAACCGGGGCAGCAGCACGAGGCCGGCCCCGCAGGCCAGCGAGCCGAGCACCGAGTAGATCGGCGCGTTGATGTGGAACAGCGGCAGCGACGTCATCAGCCGGTCGCCGGAGGTCAGGCCCATCCAGTGGGGAAAGCCCTCCCCGGCCATCGCGTACGCCCGGTGGGTTTGCATCACCAGCTTGGACCGCCCGGTCGTCCCCGACGTCGGGATCAGGACGGCCAGGTCCTCCGGGCGGACCCCGGGCTCGGCCAGCGCGGTCACGGGCCGGCCGGCCGGGGCTCGCCCCAGGTCCTCGGCCGGCAGCACGAGCCCCTCCCCGCGGCCGGGGCCGGCGATCCCCGCGGCCGTCAGCGCCTCGCCCACGGCGGGCCGGAGCCGCTCGTCGGTCACGACCGCGCGGGGGCGCACCTGGCCGAGCAGCCCCGCCAGCTCCGCCGTCGTGCTCGCCGGGTTGACCGGCACGGTCACCGCGCCGAGCGCGGCCAGCGCCAGCCAGGCGAGCAGGTACTCCGGCGTGGTCCGCGCGGTCAGCACGACCAGGTCGCCCCGGCGGATGCCGGCCTCGCGCAGCTCGAGCGCCGCCCCGGCGGCGCGGCCGGCCGCCTGCCCGAATGTGAGCGTCAGCGCGTCGGTGCGCAGCCAGGTCCCGTCGGGGTCGCGCTGCGCGGCGCGGTCGACCAGCCGGGGGATCGTCCCGGAGTACCCGGCCACGCTCGTGCCGAAGACGGCCCCGGGCGCGGTGCGCCCGGCCGGGGCGCCTGGCGCCGCGGGCGAGGACGGGGTCGCGCGCGCGGCCGCTCCGGGATCACTGGTCATGAGGCGACCATAACGGCCGGCCGGAGGCGCGCGGCGGCAGGCCGGCGGCCAGCACCTCCAGCAGGTCGTCGAGCACCTCGTCGGGAACCCGGCCGCCGCCGGTCCACTCGGCCCAGCGCATGCCGATGAAGTTGCCCAGGCCCGTGTAGAGGTAGGCGATCACCTCCGGGTCGAAGCGGGCGTCGATGTCGCCCTCCGCCTGGGCGGTCCGCACCCCCTCCGCGTAGCCGCTGGCCAGGCGCTCGTAGTAGGCGCGGAACTCGGCCGGGGCGACGAACTCGGCCTCGCGCACGATCCGGTAGATCCAGGGCCGCTTGGACGACAGGTCGAAGTACGCGCGGAAGCACGCCCGCTCCCTGGCCCTCTGGTTGCCCTCGGCCTGGCGCAGCGCGGCGCTCATCGCCGCCCGCAGGTCGGAGTTGATCCGCCGGATCACCGCGGCGAAGATCCCGGCCTTGGAGTCGAAGTGGGCGTAGAAGCTGCCGGTCGCGATCCCGGCGGCGGCGCAGATCTCCGCCACGGTCGTCCGGTAGTAGCTCCGCTCGCCGAACAGGTGCTCGGCGGCGCTCAGCAGCCGCTCGCGCGGCGGCCGGTCCGGATCCGCCGCCTGCCTGCGGCTGGTCACGGTGCTCACCTGGGCCCCCACCCTCGACTCACTCCAGCACGAACCGGCGCGCCGGCGGCGGGCCGGCCCCGTGCGGGGCCGGCCCGCCGTCACCGGTCAGGGCGACGGTATCCCGCTCGCCGGCGGAGCCGGCTGCGGCGTGGTGTAGGCGGTCACCGGACCGGTCGGCGAGTCGTCCGTGACGAGCACGCCGCCCTGCGGCACGATGACGCCGTTCTTGATGATGCCGATGTAGGCGCCGGTCATGCCGTTGTGGTCGGTGGCCGAGTAGGCGAACGGCGCCACCGACGGCCCCTGCGGGAAGTTCCCCGCGTTGAGCGCGTTGATCAGGTCCTGCCGGGTCGGGTTCTTCCCGGCCTTGAACATCGCCTGCACGAACGTGTAGGCGACCGCCTCGCCGTAGAGCACGTTCCCGTCCAACGGCGCCTTGGCGTCGTACTGGTCATGCACCTTCTTGAACAGCTGGATCCACGGGTTGCTCGTGTCGCCGAGCGAGGGCAGGTAGCCGTCGGTGATGATCCCGTTGATCAGCGACGACCCGAACGAGCCGGACTTCTTGGCGAACGCGTTGAGCAGCCCGGCCAGCGTGATCGGGTCGGACCCGACGTCGCTGACCACGAGGGTCGGGTTGTAGTTGAGCCCCAGCGCGTTGAGCTTGAGCAGCGCGGTGAACGCCGGGATCGAGAACGAGACCACCACCTGCGCGCCCGCCGCCTTGAGCGCGGCGACCGCCGGGCCGATCTTGACGTCGGTCGGCACGTACGTCTCCCGCGCCACGACCTGGGACTTCGGGATCTCGTAGCCCAGGCCCTTGACGCCGTCCTGGCCGAACTCGTCGTTCTGGTAGAAGTAGCCGATCTTCTTGCCCTTGAAGTGCTGCTCGATGTAGCGGCCGAGGATCTTGCCCTCGCGGACGTAGTCGAGCTGCCAGCCGAAGGTCTCCGGGTACAGGCTCGGCTGGTTCCAGCACTCGCACCCGGACGCGACGAACACGTCGGGCACCTTCTGGCTGTTGAGGTAGGAGACGACGGCCAGGTGCGTCGGCGTGCCGAGCCCGTTGAAGATCGCGTACACGTTGTCCCGGAGGACGAGCTGGTGCACGACGGTCGAGGTGTTGGTCGGGTTGTACCCGTCGTCGAGGTACTTGTAGATGATCTTCCGCCCGTAGATGCCGCCGTGCGCGTTCACGTACTGGAAGTAGGCGTTCGAGGCCGGCGCGATCTCGCTGTAGCCGGGCGCGGCAGGGCCGGTGAGCGGCTGGTGGCTGCCGATCGTGATCGTGGTCGCGGTGATGCCCGGGGCGGACGCGGTGAGCGCCCCGCTCGACTTCTTCGTCGACGGAGACGAGCTGCACGCCGCGAGGGCCATCGCGGCGGACGTGAGGACGACCACGGCCCCCAGGGCCTTGTGGGGTGTTCTCATCTGGTGCCTTCCTCCTGGTGTTCGCTCTGCCGTTGGTGGGTGTCCCGGGTGCGGGCGTGCCTGCGGCCGCTCCGCCGGGAGGGCTCGCCGGCCTGCCCGCGACGGTCGTCGCCGCGCGGGCCGCTGCCCCGGTGCCGGGCCGCGGCCAGGCCGTGCCGCGAGGCGGGCAGGCCGGCCGGCGCCCGCCGGCCCCGCCGGGCCAGCCGGGCCAGCGGGCCGGCCGCGACGGGGGCCACCGGGCCGAACAGCCGGCGCAGCCCGCCCTGGATCCCGGACGGGAACGCCAGCATGACGACGATCAGCACGACGCCGTAGGCGGCGATCGGGACGAACGAGGTCGCGCCGCTCGGCAGCCCGAACAGCCGGCCCCCGTGGCTGGTCGCGACGTTGCTGAGGTAGCCCGGGATCAGCGCGAGCAGCAGGCTCCCCCACACCGCGCCGAGCAGGCTGCCCAGGCCGCCGATGACCGCGGCGGTCAGCAGCCCGATCGACAGCGACAGCGTGTAGGCGCCCGGCGAGACGATCGAGCTCACGACAGCCAGCAGCGACCCGCCCAGGCCCGCGCTCGCCGCGCTGACCACGAACGCCAGGACCCGGAGCCGGGCGACGTTGATCCCGGACAGCGCGGCGGCGACCTCGTCGTCCCGCAGCGCCCGCCAGCTGCGCCCGACCCGGCTGCGGGCCAGGTTGGCCAGCAGCACCAGGCCCGCCAGCGCGGCGGCGCAGGTGAGCCAGGTCAGCCAGCGAGTGGGCGGGAAGGCGGGGCCGAGCGCGGCCGGCGTGGTCACGGTGACGCCCAGCCCCTGGTCGCCGCCGAACACCCCGGCGTACCGGTCGGCCACCGCGGCGGGGAACGCCACGGCCAGCAGCAGCGTCGCGCCGGCGAGGTACGGGCCGCGCAGCCGGGCCGCGGCCACCCCCACGACCGCGCCGCCGGCCGCGGTGACCACGACGCTGATCAGGAAGATCACCACGATCGACCAGCCGCCGAGGTGGGCGGGCAGCCACGGGACGCGCAGCTGCAGCAGCGCCGTGGCGTAGGCTCCCAGCGCCATGAACGCGCCGTTGCCGACCGAGATCTGGCCGCTCAGCCCGATCAGCACCGTGAGCCCGGCGACCGCGATCACGTAGGCCGCGACCTCGGCGATCTGGTAGTCGCGGTAGGAGCCGAGCTGGACGGAGATCAGCGCGATCACGACCGCCGCCGCCGCGGCGGCCGCAAGGTGACGGGCCAGCGTCATCGTCACACCTGCCGGGTGGTGGCCGCGGAGAACAGGCCGGACGGCCTGACCATGAGCACCAGCACGAGCGCCGCCAGGCCGAACAACGGGACGATGTCCGAGCCGAGGTAGCCGCCGACGTACTCGAGCACGACGCCGAGGATCAGCCCGCCGACGACGGCGCCGACCGGGCTGTCCAGCCCGCCGATCACCGCGGCCGTGAACCCGAGCACGAAGATCGCGTCCATGCTGTTCGGGTACAGGAACGTGGACGGGGTGACGAGCACGCCGGCCAGGGCGCCGAACAGGCCCGCCAGGGCCCAGCCCAGCGTGAGGACCCGGCCGACCCGGACGCCGAGCAGCCGGGCCACCTGCGGGCCGAACGCCGCTGCCCGCAGGCGCAGCCCGACCGGGGTGTACCGGAAGACCACCGCGAGGATCACCGCCGCGGCGAGCACCGCCCCGGCGGTGAACACGTCGTTGCGCGAGATCCCGAGCGAGAACGAGCCGATCCTGAGCCCGACGATCGAGAAGGCGGGCGGGAACGACCGGTACTGCCCGCCGAAGATGATCCCGGCCAGCCCCTCGATGAAGATCAGCAGCCCGATGGTGACGATGACCGCGTTCATCGGCCCCTTGCTCTCCACCGGGCGGATCACCGTGCGCTCGGCCACCGCGCCGAGCACCAGGCCGGCCGCGAGGCCGGCCGCGAATCCCTCCCAGTAGCTGCCGGTGCGCGAGATCACGATGCTCGCCAGGTAGGTGGTGAGCATCGCCAGGCCGCCCTGGGCGAAGTTCAGGATCCGGGTGCCGCGCCAGATCAGCACGAGCGAGAGCGCGATCGCCGCGTAGACCATGCCGGAGGCGATCCCGCCGAGGGTGAACTCCACGAACTCCTGCATCGGCCAGCCTTCCGCTAGAAGCCCAGGTAGTGACGGCGGAGCGAGACATCCGCGGCCAGGTCGGCCGCCGGGGCGGCGGCCACCACCCGGCCCAGGTTGAGCACGATCCCGGTGTCGGCGATCGACAGGGCGCTGCGGGCGTTCTGCTCGACGAGCAGCACGCTCAGGCCGCTCTCCTCGCGCAGCGACCGGACCAGGCCCATCACCTGGGCGACCACCCGGGGGGCCAGGCCGAGGGACGGCTCGTCCAGCAGCAGCACCCGGGGGCGGGACATGAGCGCCCTGGCGATCACCAGGACCTGCCGCTCGCCGCCGGACAGCGTGCCCGCCGGCAGGCCCCGCCGCCGCTCCAGGACGGGGAAGCGCGCGTAGGCGTCGGCCAGCCCGGCCGCCCGCTCCGCGTGCCGCCGGTTCAGCCCGCCCAGCCGCAGGTTCTCCTCGACGGTCAGCTCGGCGATCACCCCCTGGCCCTCGGGGACATGGGCCACGCCGGCCCGGCTGATCTGCTCGGGCCGGCGGCCGGTCACATCCGCCCCGCCGGCCACGATCCGCCCGGCCCGCGGCCGGACCATCCCGCTGACCGTGCGCAGCAGGGTCGTCTTGCCGGCCCCGTTGGCGCCGAGCACGGCCGTGATCGTGCCTGCCGGCACGGCGACCGTGACGCCGTGCAGCACGACGGCGCCCCCGTAGCCGGCCTCGATGCCCTCGACCGCGAGGGCGGTGCCCGCGCTCACCGCGCGCCCCCGCCGGCCGGGCCGGGCCCGCCCGGCCCGCCGGGCCGGCCCCCGTCCTCCCCCGCGCCGCCCTCCCCCGCCCCGGCCGCCCCGGCGCCGGCCTCCCCGCCGTCCGCGGCGATCCCGAGGTAGGCGGCGGTCACCGCCGGGTCGGCCTGCACCTGCCCGGGCGTGCCGGCCGCGATCACCTTGCCGAAGTCGAGCACGGTGATCGAGTCGCAGGCCGACATCATGAGGTCCATCCGGTGCTCGATGATCACGAGCGTCAGGTCCCTGGCGAGCGCCGAGATCAGCGTCCCGAGCTCGCCGAGCTCCTGCTCGGACAGCCCGCTCGCCGGCTCGTCGAGCAGCAGCAGGCGGGGGCCGCTGGCCAGGGCACGGGCCAGCGCCACCCGCTTGCGCACCCCGTAGGGAAGCGTTCCGGGCATGCGGTCGGCGTGCTCGGCCACGCCGACGAGCTCCAGCGCGGCCATGGCCCGCGCCCGCAGCATGCGCTCGTCCCGGTCGGACCGCAGCAGGCCCAGCAGCGCCGGCCAGGTGCCCGCGCGGGCATGGCAGGTCGCGCCGACCATCACGTTCTCGGCGACCGAGAGCCCGCCGAACAGGCCGACGCCCTGCAGCGTCCGGGCGATGCCGAGGCCGGCGAGCTGGTGCGGCCGCAGCCGCAGCAGCTCCCGCCCGGCGAACCTGGCCGAGCCGGACTCCGGCCGCACGAGGCCGCAGAGCACGTTGAGGAGGGTGGTCTTGCCCGCGCCGTTGGGGCCGATGATCCCGGTGACCTGGTTCGGCGGAGCGGTCAGCGACACGCCGTCCAGCGCGGTCAGCCCGCCGAACCGGACGGTGACCTGCCGGACCTCCAATGAATCGTCATTCATCGGCTCGCTCTCTCATGCCGCGGCCGTCCGGGGATGAGCCATACGATCCACGCCGAGCGCCCCCGGCGCAACAGTCCCGCCCCATCGTGGCCAAATCGAGACCAGCCGCGCCGGCGGGCCCGCCCCGCCGGATTTGCCCCCCGCGCGCGCCCGGCCCACGATGGCGGGGTGAGCACGGATGAGCCGGCCTGGGCGCGCGGGGTGTCCCGGGTCACGGTGCTGACCGGCGCGGGGATCTCCACCGACTCCGGCATCCCGGACTTCCGCGGGCCCGGCGGCATCTGGACGACCAACCCGGCCGCCGAGCGGCTCTCCTCCTACCAGGCGTACCTGGCCGACCCGGAGGTGCGCCGCCTGGCCTGGCGGTCCCGCCTCGCGCACCCGGCGTGGACGGCCCGGCCCAACGCCGCCCACCTCGCGCTGGCGAGGCTGGCGGCCGCGGTCGACACCTGGGTGATCACGCAGAACATCGACGGGCTGCACCAGCGGGCCGGCACTCCGGCCGGCCGCGTGCTGGAGCTGCACGGCACGCTGTACGGGGTGGTCTGCGTCGGCTGCGGCGACCGGACCGAGATGGCCAGCGCCCTGGAGCGGGTCCGGAACGGCGAGGCCGACCCGGCCTGCCCGCAGTGCGGCGGCATACTCAAGTCGGCCACGGTCATGTTCGGCCAGGAGCTCGACCGGTCCGTGCTCGCCAGGGCGGTGCGGGCGGCCGGCGGCTGCGACCTCATGCTGGCGGTCGGCAGCACGCTGACAGTCGAGCCGGCCGCGTCGCTGTGCGCGGTCGCCGCCAGGGCCGGCGCCCGCCTGGTGATCGTGAACCGGGATCCCACGCCCTACGACCACCTGGCCACCGAGGTCCTCAGGGAGCCGATCGGCACGGCCGTCCCCCGCATCGCCGGCCTCATCGCGCGGGCCCGCCGCCGGCGAGCGGCCGGCCCGGGCAGCGGGGCGCCGCGCCACCGGGTACGGTGACGCCCATGGCCGGCCAGATCCCCGACGTGCTCGTGATCGGGGCCGGCGTGTGCGGGCTGAGCAGCGCCATCGAGCTGCTGCGCGCGGGCCTGGCCGTCACGGTGTACGCGGCCGACCCGCCGCTGCGGACCACCTCGGCCGCCGCCGGAGCCATCTGGGGCCCGCACCTGGTCGCCGAGGACGAGCGGGTCGCCCGGTGGGCCGGGCAGACGCTGACGCGGCTGCGGGAGCTCGCCCGCGACCCGGCGACCGGGGTGCGCGAGGCGGCCGGGGTCGCGGCGTCGGCCGCGGGCCGGGCGGATCCGCCGGGCTTCGCGGCCGCGGCCGGCGCGCTCGCCCCGTGCGACCCGGCCGGCCTGCCCCGCGGCTACGCCCGCGGATGGCGCTACCGCGCGCCGGTCGTGGCCATGCCGACGTACCTGGACCATCTCACCGACGAGGTGCTGCGCCACGGCGGGCAGCTTCACTTCGGCCCGCGCCTGCGCGCGCTGGAGGAGGCCGCCGAGCTCAGCGCCGCGCCGGTCATCGTGAACTGCGCCGGGATGGGGGCGCGCGACCTGGCCGGCGATCCGGAGCTCGTGCCGGTCCGCGGCCAGGTCGTGGTGGTCGCCAACCCGGGGCTGACCGACTTCTTCGTCGGCGAGCGCGACGAGCCGGGCGCGGTCACCTACGTGTTCCCGCACGGCCCGCTCGCCGTGCTCGGCGGGACGCAGCAGCCAGGCGAGACGAGCATGCGGCCCGACCCGGCCATCGCCGGGGCGATCCTGCGGGAGTGCGTGGCCGCGGAGCCCGCGCTCGCCGGGGCGCCGGTGCTGGCCCACCGCGTCGGGCTGCGGCCGGTCCGGCCGCGGGTCAGCCTCGGCCCTGCCCGCGGCGTGGCCGGACGCCACGTCATCGCCAACTACGGCCACGGAGGCGCCGGGGTCACGCTCTCCTGGGGATGTGCCCGCGAGGTCGCCGAGGAGGCCGGCCTGCTGCTGGGCGGGCCGGGGCGCCCGCCGCCGGCGGACGGGAGCCGGCGGGCGGACGGGGCGGGCGCTCAGTAGCCGGGGAAGATCGCCCGTAGCCGGTCGAGATCGGCCGGCGCGCCGGTGACCGCGTCCGGGGTGTGGGCGGCGTCCATCCGCCCGGCGACCAGCCGGAGCAGCGCCTCGGCGGGCATCGCGACATCGACCTCCGCCGCGGCCGCCGCCTCCGGCCCGGCCGGTGCCAGCCGGACCGGCTCGGCGGCCTCCAGCAGGTACTCCCGGTCGGGCCCGGCGGTGCGGATGCGGGCGCGGAACCCGGTGCCCTGCGGCTTGCCCGACCGGCCCGCCAGAAGCGGTGCGGTGGCGTCGATCAGCAGGCTGACGGCGACGGGGTCCACCGTGGCGGCCGGGTCCAGCGCGACGGCCACGTCCCAGGTGTGGAGCGCGTGCTCGGCGAGCCGGAGCCGGACGAGGCCGGCGGCATCCAGGGTCATCCCGAAGAGCGAGAGGCTGATCGCCTTCAGGTCGTCGTCGCCGAGGCCATCGAGCATCTGGACGTGCTGCGCGTCGGCCAGCAGCGCCGCGGCGGCCTGGTCCTCCGGGCTCATGGCGTCCCACCGGTCCCAGACCGGCTGGTACGCCTCCGGCGCGAGCGCCTCGGCCTGGCCGAGGGCGGCGGGCAGGTTCCTCGCCGCGATCTCGGCGCCGCTGCCGAGGTGCGAGAGCACCTGCGCGATCGTCCAGTCACGGCAGTAGGACCGGCTCCTGAGCTGCTCCGGGCCCAGCGGCGCGACCAGCCGCAGGAGCCGTTCATGGGACTGGCGCAGGGCGGCGATCAGCGTCCGGGGATCGGGCTGCATTCCTGACTCCGTTTCTGTCATCGGCGCGGCGGCCGCCGGGCCGGCGAGGGCCATCCGGTGCCCGGTCCGGCGCGGGCCGCCCGGCCGCCGCCGCCATGGGCACCCGCGAGCTGACCGGTGCCCGGTCCGGCGCGGGCGGGCCCGCTCCGCGCGCCCGCGGGTCGCCCCGCCGCGCACGGGGCCTGGCCGTAGGGTAAGGCACGTGAGGATCGGATTCGGGCTGCCGGTCTCGGGCGCGTGGGCCACGCCGGAGAACATCTCGTCGTTCGCCGCCGCGGCCGAGCGGGCCGGCTACTCGTCGCTGTGGACGTTCCAGCGGCTGCTGGTCCCCGAGGGCTCGGGCATGGAACCGGTCTACCGCAGCGTGCTCGACCCGATGGCGGCCCTCGCCTACGCCGCCGCGGCCACCAGCCGCATCCGCCTGGCGGTCGCCGTGATCAACGTGCCGTACGTCGCCCCTGCCTACCTCGCCAAGCAGGCGGCCACGGTCGACCTGCTCTCCGCCGGGCGGCTCGAGCTCGGCCTCGGGCTCGGCTGGATGCCCGAGGAGTTCATCCTCACCGGCGGCTCGATGGAGCGGCGCGGCGCCCGGCTGGCCGAGTACGTGCGGGTGCTCCGGGTGCTCTGGGGACCGCAGCCGGCCGAGTTCAGCGGCGAGTTCTACCAGGTGCCGCGCGGCTCCACCGCGCCAGCCCCGGTCCAGCCGGGCGGCCCTCCGATCCTGCTCGGCGGCGCGGCCCCGGCCGCGCTGCGCCGGGCCGGGCGGATCGCCGACGGCTGGGTGACCTCCAGCCGGGCCGACCTGTCCGCGATCGCCGGGAGCATCGCCGTGATCCGGGAGTCCGCCGCCGCGGCCGGCCGGGACCCGGAGTCGGTGAGGATCATCTGCCGCGGCGTCGTGCGGGCGGGCGAGCCGGCGGGCGGCCCGGGTCGCCGGCTGCTCTCCGGCAGCCTCGCCCAGATCCGCGACGACCTCGCCTGGCTCGCGGACCAGGGGGTCAGCGAGGTCTTCTGCGACCTGAACTGGGATCCGCTGGTGGGCGCGCCGGACGCCGACCCCGGCGCGGCGACCGGCCGGGCATGGTCGATCCTGCACGAGCTCGCGCCCGCCGCGTGAGCGCCGCCGGCCCGCGCGCGGGCGGGCGGCACGGCGTCAGCATTTCCCCCGTGTCGTGCCTTGCCCTGAGGCGAGAGGCTACGCGATAGTGCTCATGAAGCGCGTCCGGCCACACATGGGTGCGAACGAGAGGTGGATGCATGCAAAGTCGCTGGTCATTCAGAAGACGTTCTGCCTGGGCGCTGATCGTGGCGCCCGCGCTCGCGGTCGCCGGGCTGTCGGCGGCCGCCGCGGCCCCGGCCGCGGCCCGCCCCAGCGCGCCGGCGAGCCCGCGCGTGCTGGTGCCCAGGGCCACGAACGAGCTGGACTGCAACGGTTGGAGCGCGAAGTACAAGCCCCTCGTGCCGGCCCACCGGATGCTCTGCGTGGACCCGCACGGCCCGCTCGCCCCGGACAAGTACAAGAAGGGCGGTCCGCACGGCGCCGCGGTCCGGTACTGGCACCGGTTCCTGGACAACGGGCACTACATCGGCCACGACGAGCCGAGCGTCAAGTTCATCTCCGGCGCCCCGAAGTCCGGCAACACCATGACCTACTTCATGCAGATGCCGCGGGACCCGCGCCGCCACCCGACCAACAACGGCTCGGTCGTGGACTACGGCGAGCTGAGCGTCGCCCCCTGGTTCGGCCTGCCGATCTGCGACCCGAGGTCCTACCCGCAGAATCCGTGCACCCCGGACAGCAACAGCAACTCGGGCGCGATCAACGATCCGCACGCCGCCGGCTCGGCCTTCATGGAGCTGCAGTTCTACCCGCCGGGTTTCACCCCGTTCGCCGACAACATCAGCTGCAGCAAGACGCAGTGGTGCGCGGCGCTGACGATCGACAGCCTGGAGTCCCAGTTCAACTTCGTGAACCTGAACCCGAACTGCACCGAGCCGGTGAACTTCGCGTTCCTGCAGACCAACGGCGTCCCGGCCGGGCCGCCGAGCCCGCAGCTGGCGGACGCGGCGACGTTCACCCCGAACGCGGACACGCTCCGGATCAACCCCGGTGACGTGCTGCGGGTCTCGATCTCGGACCCGGCCGCCGGCCTGACCACCGCGGTCACGGACCTGACCACCGGCCAGACCGGCTACATGGTGGCGAGCGCGGCCAACGGCTTCGCCGACACCAACTACAAGACCTGCGCGGGGACGCCGTTCACCTTCCACGCCGAGTACGCCACCGCCGCGCCGCAGAACCAGGTCCCCTGGGCCGCGCTCGAGGGCGGCGTGCTGATGGAGCAGGAGATCGGCCACTCGGAGGTCTGCGCCTCGCTCACCCACCGGGACGCGGTGAAGGAGCCCGGCATCATCGTCGACAAGAAGGTCTATGACACCTGCGTGGGCGGCACCGAGGGCCCGGGCCGGTCCGCCGGCGAGGGCGGCTGCAGCCTCAAGACGCTCACCTGCGCGAACCCGACGACGGAGGGGACCACCGGGCCGATCGCCTGCCCGAGCAAGAGCCTGGTCAGCGGCCAGCTCTGCGAGTTCGCCGACGGCCTGTGCATGAAGCAGGGCACCAGGACGGTGACCCTGGGCACGCAGACGGTGACCGCCAGCTCGCGGGTGAACCTCTGCGCCGACAACCGGTTCCAGAACGGCGACCTGGACTTCGACGGGCTCTCCTACAGCCCGAGCGCCTGGCCGAACGGCTCGCCGAACGTGCCGACCTCGATCAGGTACGCCGGGCCGTTCGACGCCGCCGGCCAGACCTACCCCGAGGTCCAGTTCGAGACCGACGTGGCCGGCTCGGAGTTCCTGTGCAACGTCTTCAACGGCAACAACTGCGACGCCCCGCCGCTGGGCGCCAAGTTCTACCCGTTCTGGACGATCACGAAGAAGAAGGGCCAGGCGGTCGGCCACGGCCTGTTCCCGGTCGGCGCCTGCACCTGGAACTTCGGCAACTTCATCAAGGGAGTCACCACCCGGGACTTCGGCAAGGACGCGCAGTACGGCGCCCCGGACCTCGCCAGGTACGCGGGCACGCTGATCTCGCCGATCAAGTCCAACCCCGAGGTCACCGGGGGCGGCTGCCCGGCGCTGAGCATGCCGGGCTGAGCACGCCGCCACCGGGCGCGGGCAAGTGCCCGCACCAGCCGGGCTCCCCGGCCGCGGCCGCGGCCGGGGAGCCCGCGGCGTTTCCGGCGGCGCCGCGCTATGATCGGCCCATGGACACCGGCTCGCGCTCGGCCCCGTTCCCGCCCGAGCGGCCGTCCCTCGACGGGCTCGAGGAGAAGTGGTCGCGCGCCTGGGAAGAGCGGCGCGTAGTACAGGTTTGACCGCACCAGGGACCGCGAGCAGGTCTACTCGATCGACGCCCCGCCGCTGACCGCGAGCGGGTCGCTGCACCTCGGCCACGTCTTCTCCTACACGCACACCGACGTCGTGGCGCGGTTCCAGCGGATGCGGGGCAAGGCGGTGTTCTACCCGGTCGGCTGGGACGACAACGGCCTGGCGACCGAGCGGCGGGTGCAGAACCACTACGGCGTCACGTGCGATCCCCGGCTCCCCTACCGGCCCGGCCTGACGCCGCCGGGCCCCGGCGGCACGGCCCGCCAGCCGGTTTCCCGGCGCAACTTCACCGAGCTGTGCCGCGAGCTCACCACGGCGGACGAGCTCGCCTACGAGCAGGCCTGGCGCCGGCTCGGGCTGTCGGTGGACTGGGCGACCTGCTACCGGACGGTCGGCGACCGCGCGGCGGCCGCCTCGCAGCGGGCGTTCCTGCGGGCGCTGGCCGCCGGCCAGGCCTACCAGGCGACCGGGCCGGTGCTGTGGGACGTGACGTTCGGCACCGCCGTCGCCCAGGCCGAGATCGAGGACCGGGCGGTGCGCGGCAGCCGCTGGCGCGTCGCGTTCACCCTCGGTGACGCCGGGGAGGGCCGCCCGGCCGAGGTCGTGGTGGAGACCACCCGGCCCGAGCTGCTCGCCGCGTGCGTGGCGCTGGTCGCCCACCCGGCCGATGAGCGGTACCGGCACCTGATCGGCGCCACGGCGCGCAGCCCCGTGTTCGGCGTGCCGGTGCCCGTGCTCGCGCACCGGCTCGCCGACCCGGCCAAGGGCACCGGGATCGCGATGTGCTGCACCTTCGGGGACGTCACCGACGTGGCCTGGTGGCGCGACCTGGCGCTGCCGGCCCGCCCGGTGATCGGGCCCGACGGCCGGATCGCGGCGCAGGCGCCCGGGGCGATCACCACCGCCGCGGGCCGGGCCGCCTACGCGGAGCTGGCGGGCCTGGCCGTCCGGGCGGCCCGGGACCGGGCCGCCCGGCTGCTCGCCGCCGCCGGGGCGCTGCGCGGCGGCCCGGAGCCGGTCACGCACCAGGTCAAGTTCTACGAGAAGGGCGAGGCGCCGCTGGAGATCATCGGCGCACGCCAGTGGTTCCTGAGGAACGGCTCCGGCGACCCCAGGCTCCGGGAGGAGCTGCTGGCCCGCGGCCGCGAGCTGCGCTGGCACCCGCCGCACATGCGGGCGCGCTTCGAGGACTGGGTGAACGGGCTGACCGGCGACTGGCTCGTCAGCCGGCAGCGGTTCTTCGGCGTGCCGGTCCCGGTCTGGTACCCGGTCGGCGAGGACGGGGCGGCCGATCACGGCTCCCCGATCGTGCCGGGCGAGGACCGCCTGCCGGTGGACCCGTCGGCCGGGCCGCCGCCGGGCTACGCGGAGGCGCAGCGGGACGCCCCGGGCGGGTTCACGGCCGACCCGGACGTGCTGGACACCTGGGCGACGTCCTCGCTGACCCCGCAGATCGCCGGCGGCTGGCCGGACGACGAGGACCTCTTCCGCCGCGTCTACCCGATGGACCTGCGGCCGCAGGCGCACGAGATCATCCGGACCTGGCTGTTCTACACGGTGCTGCGGTCGCATGTGCTGGAGGGCACGCTGCCGTGGCGGCACGCCGCGATCTCCGGCTGGGTCGTGGACCCTGACCGCAGCAGCAAGAAGATGTCCAAGTCCGCGGGGAACGTGATCACCCCCGCCGGCCTGTTCGGGGCCTACGGCGCCGACGCGGCCCGGCACTGGGCGGCGAGCGCCCGCCTGGGCGTGGACACGGTCTTCGACCCCGCCCAGGTCAGGGTGGGCCGCAGGCTCGCGATCAAGATCCTGAACGCGTCCCGGTTCGTGCTCGGCCTCGGCCTGCCGGAACCGCCGCCCGGGCCCGGCTGGCCGGTGACGGCGCCGCTGGACCGAGCGCTGCTCGCCCGCCTGGCCGAGGTGACCGGGCGGTGCACCGCCGCGATGGAGCGCTACGACCACGCGCTCGCCCTGGACCTGGCCGAGGGGATGTTCTGGCGGTTCTGCGACGACTACCTGGAGCTGGTCAAGCCCCGCGCCCGGGCGGCCGGCGCCGACCCGGCCGGCGCCGGCTCGGCGGTGACGGCGCTCCGGGAGGCGCTGTCGGTGCTGCTGCGGCTGCTCGCCCCGGTGCTGCCGTTCGCCACCGAGGAGGCGTGGTCGTGGTGGCACGACGGCTCCATCCACCGCGCCCCGTGGCCCGATCCCGCCCGCATCGGCCCGCCCGGCCCGCCCGGCCCGGACGGCCTGGAGGCCGCGTCCGCCGCGATCGGCGCGATCAGGAGGGCCAGGTCGCGGGCCGGGATCAGCCAGCGCGCCGAGGTGGCACGGCTGACCGCGGCCGGCCCGCGCCAGGAGCTGGACGCCCTGGCCGCGGTGCTCGGCGACGTGCGGGCCGCCGGCCGCGTGCGCGAGGTCGAGCTGGTCGCCGCGGGCACGCCGCAGGCGACCTACGCCGTCCAGCTGTAGCCGCGGCCCGCCTCGGCGTGCCGGGGCGATGCCGGCCAGTCCGGCGGTGGCCCGCCGTGCCCGCGCGGTCACGGCTGCGCCGGGCTGAGCACCGCCGGGGGAAGGGGGTAGCTTGGGCTCATGGCCAGGATCGAGGTGCCCGAGGACGAGTGGCGGCGGCGGCTGAGCCCGCAGGAGTACCGGGTGCTCCGCGAGGCGGGCACCGAGCCGCCGTTCACCGGCGAGTACACCGACACCAAGACCCGGGGCGTCTACCGGTGCCGGGCGTGCGGCGCGGTGCTGTTCACCTCCGATGCCAAGTTCGAGTCCCACTGCGGATGGCCGAGCTTCTACCAGCCGGCCGAGGGGGACGCGGTGGTGCTGCGCGAGGACCGCTCGCTCGGCATGGTCAGGACCGAGGTGCGGTGCGCCAGCTGCGACTCCCATCTCGGCCACGTCTTCGAGGGCGAGGGCTACGACGTCCCCACCGGCCAGCGGTGGTGCATCAACTCGATCTCGCTGACCCTGGAGCCCGCCGGGAGCTAGCGGCGCCGGCACGAGGGCAGAATGCCGGTATGGCACGGGCCAACGACCAGGTCGCGGCGCTCCTGCAGGAGTACGCGGACCTGCTGCTGATCTCGGGCGGCGACCCGTTCCGCGCCCGCAACTACGAGAAGGCAGCCAAATCGGTCGCCGGGTACGGCCACGACGTCGCCGGGCTCGGCGAGGCGCAGCTGCGCCGGATCCCCGGCGTCGGCGCGTCGATCGCCGCGAAGATCGCCCAGTTCCAGCGGACGGGCACGATCGCCGAGCTTGACGAGCTGCGCGCGGCGATCCCGGACGGGGTGCGGGAGATGACCACGATCCCGGCGCTCGGCCCGAAGCGCGCCGCCCAGCTCTACCACGAGCTCGGGATCGCCTCGATCGACGAGCTCGCCGAGGCGGTCGAGCAGGGCAGGCTGCGCGGGCTGCGGGGGTTCGGCGCCAGGAGCGAGGAGAGGCTGCGGCACGGGATCGCGCTCGCCCGCAGCCTCGGCCAGCGGGTTCCCATCCACGTGGCCGACGAGACCGCGCAGCGGGTGGTCGCGGCGGTCGGCCAGGCGCCCGGTTGCGGGCGGTGCGAGCCCGCCGGGTCGCTGAGGCGGTTCAGGGACACCATCGGCGACGTCGACGTGCTCGCCGCCGCCGCCGACTCGGCGGCGCTGATGGACGCGCTCGTCTCGCTGCCCGGGGTGACGGAGGTGATCGCGCGCGGCGACGCCAAGACCTCGGTCCGGATCGGCACCGGCCACCCCGCCCAGGGCGGGAGCATCCAGGTGGACCTGCGGGTCGTCCCGGCCGAGTGCTGGGGGGCCGCGCTGCAGTACTTCACCGGGTCGCAGGCGCACAACGTCGCCGTCCGCGAGATCGCGGTCCGGCGGCGGCTCAAGCTCTCCGAGTACGGCCTGTTCGACGCCGAGACCGGGGACCTGATCGTGAGCCGGACGGAGGAGGAGGTCTACGCACGCCTGGGCATGGACTGGGTGCCGCCGCCGATGCGCGAGGACTCCGGCGAGGTCCAGGCCGCCCTGCGCCACGAGATCCCGCGCCTGGTCCAGGAGCGGGACATCCGCGGGGACCTGCACACGCACACCACGCTGTCCGACGGGGTCGGCACGCTGGAGGAGATGGTCGCCGCGGGACGGGCCCGCGGGTACGAGTACCTGGCGGTCACCGACCACGCGCCGAACCTGTTCATGCAGCGGATGACCTTCGAGAAGATGCTCGAGCAGCGCGAGCGGCTGCGGGCCCTGGAGCGGCGGCTGGCCAGCGACGGCGGGCGCCCGATGACGCTGCTGCACGGCACCGAGCTGAACATCGCGCCGGACGGCACCGTCGACTGGCCGGCGGACATCCTGGCCGGGTTCGACATCTGCGTGGCGTCGGTGCACTCGCACTTCGACCAGCCGCGGGCCGAGATGACCAGGCGGTTCCTGCGCGCGTGCGAGAACCCGGGCGTGCACGTCATCGGGCACCCGCTGGCCCGGCGGATCGGCAGCCGCCCGCCGGTCGATGTGGACCTGGCGGAGGTGTTCCGGGCCTGCGCGGCGACCGGGACCGCCCTGGAGATCAACTCCCACCCCGAGCGCCTGGACCTGCCATCCGAGCACATCAGGGCGGCCGCCGAGGCCGGGGTGAGGTTCGCGATCGACACCGACTCGCACGCCACGGGGAACCTGGCCTTCCTGAGGTACGGGATCGGCACCGCGCAGCGCGGCTGGCTCACCCCGGACCTGGTGATCAACACCTGGCCGGCCGGCCGGCTCAGGGAGTTCCTGCGCAAGGGCGGGTAGCCGGGGCCGGCCGCCGCGGGCCGCCGCTCAGGCCAGGGCGGCCAGCAGCTCGCTGACCGGCTTGCGCCGGCCGGTGTAGAACGGGATCTCCACTCGGGTGTGCCGCCTCGCGGACGCCCCGCGCAGGTGCCGCATGAGGTCCACGATCCGGTGCAGCTCGTCGGCCTCGAACGCGAGCAGCCACTCGTAGTCACCGAGGGCGAACGCCGAGACCGTGTTCGCCCGCACGTCCGGGTACTCGCGGGCCATCTGCCCGTGCTCGGCCAGCATCGCCCGGCGCTCGGAGTCGTCGAGCAGGTACCACTCGTAGGAGCGCACGAACGGGTAGACGCACACGTAGTCCCGCGGCGGCTCGCCGGCGAGGAACGCCGGGATGTGGCTCTTGTTGAACTCGGCGGGCCGGTGCAGCGCCATCGCCGACCAGACCGGCTCGCAGGCCCGCCCCAGCCCGGTGCGGCGGAACCGCACGTACATCTCCTGCAGGTCGTCGCTGGACGGCCCGGTCCACCAGAACATCAGGTCCGCGTCGGCGCGCATCCCCTGCACGTCATAGCAGCCGCGGGTCACCACGTCCTTGCCGGCGGCCTGCTCGATCAGGTCGCACACCTCGGCCGCGAGCGCCTCGCGGCCCGCGAGGTCCACCGAGGCCCGGTCGGTGACCTTGAACACCGACCACATGGTGTACCGGATGAGCTGGTTCAGGTCCCTGGCCCTGGGCCGCGGGGCGGCGGCGTCCGCGGCGGGCTCTGGGCCCGCCTGGCGGGCGGCGGGCCCGGGCACGACATGTTCACCTGTCATGACCCCATTTTCCCCCACGCTCCGGGCCCGGCGTCCGGGAGCCGGCCGCGGCGGGCCGGGCCGCGAGGTGGCCGAGCACCTGGTCGGCGGCCAGCCGGGCCGTGGCGACGCAGGCCGGGACGCCGACGCCGTCGTAGGCCGCGCCGCAGACCGCCAGCCCGCCGAGCGCGGCGACGCCGGCGCGGATCCGCCTCACCCGGTCGAGGTGGCCGACCGTGTACTGCGGCAGGCCGCCGCCCCAGCGGGTGACGCTGGCCGCCACGGGACGGCCGCGCACTCCGGTCGCCGCGGCCAGGTCGGCCGCCGCCAGCCCGATCAGGTCGGCGTCGTCGCGCTGGAGCAGCGCCTCCTCGCCCGCCCGCCCGAGCGAGCAGCGCACGATGTGGGTGGCCGGCTCCCGCGGGCCGGCCGCCGCCCGGTCCGCGGGCTCCCCTCCGGCGCCCGCGGCCGCCCGCGCCGGGCCACCCGGCGCGGGCAGGGTGCCCAGGTGCGGCCATTTCACGGTGCTGAACGTCACCGCCTTGACCGGGTGGCCGTCCGCCGACGGCACCAGGTAGCCGCTCCCCTTCGGCGGCCTCGGGAACGACCCTGCCGGGTAGGCGAGGGTCACGATCGCCATGCTCGCGTACTCGAACTCGGCGAGCGCCGCCGCGGCCGGCGACGCGCCCGGCACGCCGGCGAGCAGGCGGCCGGCCGGGCGGGCGGGCAGGGCGAGGATCACCGCGTCGGCGTCCACGGCCCCGGGAGCGCTGGCCGGCCCGGTGACCAGCCGCCAGCCGGAGGCGGTCCTGGCCAGTTCCCGGACGGCCGCCCCGGTGCGGACGGCCGCGCCGCTGGCCGCGGCCAGCGCCGACGGCAGCGTCCCGAGCCCGCCGGCCAGGGTGGCGAACGCCGGCGCCGGCGCGGCCCGGCCGCCCGGCTCGCTGTCCGGACGGCCGCCATCGGCGGCGGGCTCGCCCGGCCGCGGGCCGTCGTGCCGCCCGGGAGCGCCGCCCGGCCCGGGCGCGGGCGGCGGGCCGAGCAGCGCGGCGGCGGCCTCGGCGAGCGAGGCGTGCCGCCGGGACTCCGCGGCCAGCGCGGGCAGCGTCGCCTCGAAGGACAAGCGCTCGGGACGGCCCGCGTAGACCCCGCCGAGCAGCGGCTCGACCAGCCGGTCGACGACCTCCGCGCCGAACCGCGCCCCGACGAACCCGGCCACCGCGACGTCCCCGTCCCTCGGGGTGGCGGGGAGCGTCGCGTCCTGCCGGGCGCGGGCCAGGCCCTCGGGGGACAGGATCCCGGTGCGCTCGAGCTCAGCGAAGTCGGCGGGGACGCCCATGAACTGCCGCCGCGGCAGGTCGCGGAAGGCCCCGCGGGTCCAGATCCGGGCGGCCGTGGTCCCAGGCCCGACGAGCTCGCCGCCCAGGCCGATCTGGCGGACCAGGCCGACGCCCTCCGGGCGCCGGGCGAGCAGCGCCTCCGCGCCCACGTCCACCGTCATCCCGGCGACCTCGCCGACCGCGAGCTTCCCGCCGATCCTGCCCGCCGCCTCCAGGATGGTCACCTCTGCCCGGCCGCGCAGGAACCAGGCCGCGGCCAGCCCGGCGATGCCGCCGCCGACGATCGCGACCCTGGGATGGCGTCCCGGCCAGGCCGGGGAGTGCACGACGTTCACCCGTCCACCTTCGCATACCGGCCCCGGGCGCGCCCTCCCGGCGCGCCCCGGGCCGGCCATGGCCGGCGGAACGGCCGGGCGGCCGGCCTGCCGGGCCGGCATGGATCCGGAAGCAGGTTCCCCTCGGTGCCGCACGTCTACGCCTCAGCGGGGGCGGCGCCCGCCGGAACGGCCATGATGAGCGTCGCCCGGGCACCCCTGGGCCAGGCGCCCGGGCACCCGCCGGGCCAGGCACAATGGCATCAGCCCAGCCACCCGTTCCGCGTGAGGTTCCCGTGACCGACCTCGTCACCGCCCCGGCGGTCGCCGGCGAGCGGCCCATCGTGCTCCGCGCCGACTCGGTGGACCTGGTCCGTGACGGCCGCGCGCTGCTGCGGCAGGTGAGCCTCACCGTGCGGGCCGGCGAGCACTGGGCGCTGCTTGGCCCGAACGGGGCGGGCAAGAGCACGCTCCTGCGCGTGCTGGCCAGCTACGCGCACCCGACCAGCGGGCGGGTCGAGATCCTCGGGCAGCGGCTCGGGAGGGTGGACGTGTTCACCCTGCGCCCCCACGTGGCGATCGTCACCCCGCACCATCCGCTGCACGCGCCGCGGACGGTGCTGGACATCGTGCTGACCGGGGCGACGGGGACCATCGAGCGCGCGGCCGGGTGGACGCCATCGCCCGCCGACCTGGCCCGGGCCGGCGAGATGATCGAGCTGATGGGCCTGGCCGGGCTGGCCGGCGCCCGCTGGCCGACGCTGTCCCAGGGCGAACGGGGCCGTGCCCTGATCGCCCGCGCGCTCATGGGCAGGCCCCGCGTGCTGCTCCTGGACGAGCCCGCCGCCGGGCTGGACATCGCCGGGCGCGAGCGCCTGCTGTCCAGCATCGCGGGCCTGCGCCAGCTCCGGCCGGAGCTGGCGACCGTCATGGTCACCCACCATGTCGAGGAGCTGCCGGCCAGCACCAGCCACGCGGTCCTGCTGCGGGACGGGCGGCAGGTCGCCGCCGGGCCGGCGGGCGAGGTGCTCGTCTCGGAGCTGGCCAGCGCCTGCTTCGGCTACCCGGTCACGATCACGCGGAACGGCGGCCGCTGGGCGTGCGTCGCCCGGGCCGGAGGCTGACCGCGGCCGACCTGATGGCCGGGCGCCACGGCGGGTGACCCGGCCGGCGCACTGCCGTCCCCGCACTGCCGTCCCCGCACTGCCGTCCCCGCACTGCCGTCCCCGCACTGCCGTCCCCGCGCCGCCCGTCGCCCGCGCCCGGTGCCGCCTGGCAGGGAACCGGGCGCGCGCCCGCTGCGTCGCATGGGCATGACCCGACCCTCCCGCGCCAGGGCACGCGCCATCCTGACCGGCGGTGCCGCCGCCGCCATCCTGCTGCTCGCCGCCTGCTCCGGCCCCGCCGGGACCCCGGCGAGCGGGCCTGCCGCGCAGGGAGCGCCGCGCATCCGGACGGGGGCCGTCCCGGGCGGGGCCGCGTCCGCGCCGGCCCCGGCCTCGGCGGCCCCCGGCGGCCAGGTGACGCTGACCCGGCTCGCCCCGCCGCAGAGCGTCATCTACACCGCCGACCTCACGATCCGCTCGCCGGATGTCGCCGCCGCCGCGTCCGCGGCGGCCGGCATCGCCACCGCCGCCGGCGGGTACGTCGCGGGCGAGCAGGAGAACGCCGCGCCAGGCGGCCGGGCCGCGCCCAGGGTCGCCCTCACCCTGAAGGTCCCGGTCGCCGCGTACCAGCCGGCCCTGGCCAGGCTGGCGCGCCTGGGCCGCCAGGTCACGTTCCGCGAGCGCGCGGCTGACGTGACCCAGGAGGTCGCCGACGTGGGCAGCCGGGTCGCGACGGCGCAGGCCGCGATCCGCCAGCTGCGCGCCCTGCTCACGCACGCAGGGTCGGTGGGCGAGCTGCTGTCGGTCCAGGACGAGATCAACGCCGAGGAGGCGGCGCTGGAGTCGCTGCTGGCCCAGCAGCGGGCGCTCGCCCGCGAGACCAGCTACGCGACCGTGTCGATGCTGATCCTCGGCCACCGCCCGCGGCCCGCTCGCCATCCGGCCAAGCCCCGCCGCGGCTTCCTCGCAGGCCTGGCCGCGGGCTGGCGCGCGCTCGTGACCGCCGTGGCCTGGCTGCTGACCGCGCTCGGCGCCGCGCTGCCGTTCGCCGTGCTGCTCGCGCTGCTCGCCGGCGCCGGCTGGGCCGCGCGCCGCCGGCTGGCCCGGCGCAAGGCGTCGGCGTCCGCAACCGGCCCGCCCGCGCCGGCGTCGTAGCGACCAGGGACCCGGGCCCCCCGCCGGGCCGGCGCTCAGGCCCGGCGGGAGCGCCGGGCCGGGCGGCACCTCAGCGGGCCATGCCGCCCGGCCCGGCGGGAACCGAGTGGACCAGGTCGGTGAGCCTGGCGAGCGTGTCCGGATCGGTCTCCGGCAGCACGCCGTGGCCGAGGTTGAACACGTGGCCCTCGGCGGTGCGGCCAAGCTCGAGCACCTCGCGGGCGCGCCGCTCCACGGCCGGCCACGGGGCGAGCAGCGCGGCCGGGTCCAGGTTCCCCTGGAGCGCCACGCCCGGCGCGACCCGGCGCGCCGCCTCGTCGAGCGGAACCCGCCAGTCCACCCCCACGACCTCCACCCCGGCCTCGCTCATCAGGCCGAGCAGCTCCCCGGTGCCGACGCCGAAGTGAATCCTCGGCACGGCCGGGCCGGCCAGGGCGCCGAACACCCGGCGGGTGTACGGCAGCACGCCGCGCCGGTAGTCCTCGGCGGCGAGCACCCCCGCCCAGGAGTCGAACAGCTGGACCGCGGAGGCGCCGGCATCGACCTGGACCCGCAGGAACATGGCCGTGATCGCGGCCAGCTTGCCCATCAGCGCGTCCCACAGGCCCGGGTCGGAGTACAGCAGCGCGCGCGTGCGCTCGAAGGTCTTCGACGGCCCCCCCTCGACCAGGTAGCAGGCGAGGGTGAACGGGCCCCCGGCGAACCCGATCAGCGGCGTCCCGCCGAGCTCGGCGACGAGCATGCGGACCGCGGCCGCGGCGAACTCCACGTCCGGCGGCTCCAGGTCGCCTATCCTGGCCACGTCGCCGCGGCTGCGCACCGGCCGGCCGATCACCGGCCCCACCCCCGGGCGGATCTCGACGTCCACCCCGGCCGCGCGCAGCGGCACCACGATGTCGCTGAACAGGATCGCGGCATCCACCCCGTACCGGCGGACCGGCTGGAGCGTGATCTCGGTGACCAGTTCCGGGTCCTGGCACGCGTCGAGCATCGCCGTGCCCGCCCGGGTGGCCCGGTACTCGGGCAGGGAACGGCCGGCCTGCCGCATGTACCAGACAGGGACGTGCGGCACCGGCTGCCGACGGCAGGCGCGGAGGAACGGCGAGTCGGCGGTCTGCGCGGTCACGCCTGGGATCGTCTCACAGGCCGCCGGGTCTCCCGCGCGCGATGCGGCCGCCCGCGCGATGCCGGGCCGCCCGCGCGATGCCGGGCCGCCCGCGCGATGCCGGGCCGGACGCGCGATGCCGGGCCGGACGCGCTGCGCGCCCGGGGCCGGGCCGGGCGTTTGCCGCCAATCGCCCGGATGACACGCCGCCGGAGATCCACGGGATGCGGGCGGGCCCGTGCCAGCATCAAGCCAGGAGCGTGCCCATGAGCGTGATCGTTCACAAGCGCGGCCCGCGCGGCCTGATCAGGAGCGGCAGATGACCGGCGTCACTCGCGACTGCCCCGGATGCGGTCCGGAGCGCCTCTTCGCCCAGCATCACCCCGAGCCGGGCTGCTGCCCCGACGTGGCCGGCGGCCCGTGCCCGGAGTGGTTCTGCCTGACCTGCGGCACCGCCCTGCTCCTCGGGCTTGCCCCGCCGGCGGCCCGCGCCGAGGCGCAGGCGGCCGGCCAGGGCATGGCCGATCCGGCCGGCGTCCCCGCCGCTGCCGGGGGCCCCGCCGCCCCGGGGGGCCCGGCAGCCCCCGCGGCAGCCGCCTCCGCGGGTTCCCGCCGCCCCGAGGGATCGTACGCGAGCGTGGCATGAGGACGCAGTGCCGCCCTCCCGCGAGCTGAGGCCTGCCTTCGCCCCGGCCAGTCGCGGCGCAGCCGGCGGCCAGGACCGCGCCGAAGGCCGCCCCGATGGCGGCGGGGACGCCGCAGGCGGCCGCTCTCAGGCCGGCCCGGGCGGGCGCGACGACCCCGCCGGGAGGGCCTTCCGGGCGGCCGTCGCCGAGCTTGAGTCCGGCGTGGGCGAGCAGCGGGCCGCGCGGCGCGAGGTGAGCTTCGACAGCGAGCCCCCGCCTCGCCGGCTCGCGCCCCGCGCGGCGGCGATCGCGGCCACCGTGGCGGTCGCGGGCGAGGAGGTCGGGTGGGGCCGGTTCGTGCTGCTGCACGACCCGGCCGGCCAGCCGGGGTGGGAGGGGGCATTCCGCGTCATCGCCTACGTGCGCGCCGAGCTCGAGCCGGAGATCGCCGCCGACCCGCTGATCGGGCAGGTCGGCTGGAGCTGGCTGACCGAGGCGCTGGGCATCCGCTCGGCCAGGTACGCCGCGCCGAGCGGAACGGTGACCCGGGTCGTGACCGAGGGCTTCGGGAGGAAGCGGGACGAGCCGGCCTGCACCGAGTTCGAGATGCGGGCCTCGTGGTCGCCCGCGCCCGCCTGGCCCGACGGCCGCCTTGGGCTCGACCGCCACGTGGGAGCCTGGGTGGACGCGCTGTGCTCCGCCTCCGGCCTGCCGCCGGTGCCCGGCGTGGCCCGGCTTCGCCACGGCCCGGCGCCCGCCGGCCGCGAGCCGTGACCGTCCCGCTGCTCGAGCCGCGGGAGGGCCTGCCGCCGCTGGTGGCCACCGCCGACGAGCTCGCCGAGGCCACCCGCAGGCTGGCGTCCGGTGCCGGCCCCGTCGCCGTGGACGCCGAGCGAGCCTCGGGGTTCAGGTACGGGCAGCGCGCGTTCCTCGTGCAGCTGCGCCGGGCCGGAGCGGGCACGGTGCTGATCGACCCGGTCGCCTGCCCGGACCTGTCCGGCATCCAGTCCGCCCTGGCCGGCGCCGAGGCAGTCCTCCACGCGGCCGGCCAGGACCTGCCGTGCCTGGCCGACCTGGGCTACCGGCCAGGGCGGATCTTCGACACCGAGCTGGCCGGCCGGCTGCTCGGGTACCCGAGGGTGGGCCTGGCCGCCCTGGTCGAGGAGGTCCTCGGGCTCACGCTGGAGAAGACGCACTCCGCCGCCGACTGGTCCACCAGGCCGCTGCCGCCGGACTGGCTGCGCTACGCCGCGCTCGACGTCGAGGTGCTCATCGAGCTGCGGGACGCCCTGGCCGGGCAGCTCGCCGAGCAGGGCAAGGCGGCCTGGGCGGAGCAGGAGTTCGCCGCGGTGCTCGCCGCGGGGCCGGCGCCGCCGCGGCCCGACCCGTGGCGGCGGACGTCCGGCATCCACCGGGTGCGCAGCAGGCGCGGGCTGGCGATCGTCCGCGAGATGTGGCAGACGCGCGACCAGATCGCCCGCCGCCGCGACATCTCGCCGACCAGGATCCTGCCCGACGCGGCGATCGTGGAGGCGGCCCGGGCGGCGCCCAGCACGCCGGAGGAACTCGGCGCGCTCGCGGGCTTCACCGGACGCGGCGCCCGGCGCTACGGCGCTGAGTGGCTGCGCGCGATCCGCCGCGCCAGGTCGCTGCCCGACGACCAGCTCCCTGAGTCGTCGGCGCCGCCCGGCGAGGGCCCGCCTCCCGCTCACCGCTGGCCCGAGCGGGACCCGGCCGCGGCTCGCCGCCTCGCCGCCGTGCGGGCGGCGGTTGCCGCCCTCGCCGACGAGCACCGCCTGCCCGCCGAGAACCTGCTGGCCCCCGACGCCGTCCGGCGACTGTCGTGGCAGCCGCCCGCGCTGCTGACCCCGGACGCCATCGCCGATGAGCTCCGGCGCTACGGCGCCCGGCCGTGGCAGGCCGGCATCACGGCTGCCCCGATCGCCGGGGCGCTGCTGAGGCTGATCGAGAAGGGCCAGGCCTGACGATCACGGCGCGCCATGCCCTGGCGGCCGCAGCCGGCACGGCCTGGGCGATCCGGCCCCCGGGATCCCGGCGCACGGCAGCGGCCCGCTGACGGGCGGGTAGTCCGGGAACACGGTCAGCAACACCTCGCAGTCGCAGAATCCGCCGCGGCGCCGCAGCTCGCGCAGCAGCCCGCCGGGCGACGCGGCCCTGGCGTCGCGCCACCGGGCCGCCCACCGGTGCGTCCCGTCGCAGCCGAACTCGGCGACCATGCGGACCAGGTAGCAGCGCAGGCACTCGCGCTCCCCGGGCGCCGTCAGCGCGGCCGCGAGCTCCGCGAGCTCGCCCTCCAGATTCTCGGGCGTGACCTCGGCCACCGCGCTCCTTCCCCCTTTCCAGGCGCTGCGAGCGCCCGGCCATGGTTCTACCGCCGCCCGCTGACAGCCGGGCGGCTTCCGGCGGGCCGGGCTGGGCACCGGGCCGCTGGCGCCGGCCGGCGCGGCGCGGTCGGCGCGCGGCGGTCAGGCGCCGGGATCGTGCCGCTCGCAGGCGGCCAGCGCGCCGCCGGCCGAGTGCAGCACCCAGAACGCGCCCTTGCCCAGGGGCCGCCCGCCGGGCGGCCGGGCGCCCAGGGCCCGGCAGGCCGCCTCGGCGATCGCCGGCAGGTTCTCCCGGTGGGCGCAGATCAGCACCGGGCCGCCGGCGGCCGCCAGGGCGGCAGCGCGGGAGGCGGCGGCCGCCAGATCCCCGCCGCCGTCCGGGCGCACCGTGAACGCAGCCTCCGGCTCGACCGCTGCCCCGGTCACGGCCGCGTACGGCCGCACGGTGGCCAGGCAGCGCTCGGCCCCGGAGCTGATCACCCGGCACGGCCCGTAGCACGCGAGAATCGCGGCCAGGAGCTTGGCCTGGGCCGCCCCGCGGGAGTCCAGCGGCCTGCCCAGGTCGCGGCCGGCGGCGTCACGGCCGCGCGGCCTGCGGCCGGCCTGGGCGTGCCGCAGCAGGATGAGCGGCGCGGTCCTGGCCGGGCCGGACAGGAACTCCTCGAGCAGGACCCGGTCCCGCTGGTAGCTGAGCCGCAGGCGCGCCTCGCCGGGCGGCACCCAGGCCACCTGGTCCACCTCTTCGCCCGGCGCGAAGCTGGCCGTCCCCGCGCAGCGGCCGGCCCAGTAGCTGACGCGCTTGATCCGGCCGAAGGCGCGGTAGACGGAGGGCCGCAGGGGACGGCCGAGCACCACCCGCAGCCCGGTCTCCTCGGCCACCTCCCGGACGGCCGCGGCCAGCACGTGCTCGCCGCGGCGGCACTTCCCCTTCGGGTGCGACCAGTCGTCGTACCTGGGGCGGTGGACGAGCGCGAGCTCCACCCCGGCAGCGGCCGGCCGCCAGACCACCGCTCCGGCGGCGCGGACAGCGCCCGCGCCCGCGGGATCAGCCACGTCCCACCGCGCGCCGGCCCTTGAGCCCGGCACCGCCGGCCACGCCGACATCGGCCAGGTGAGCCTGCCGGGTCCGGATGAGATGCTCCTGCAGGTCGATGAGCGGCCTGCCGGACTCGTCCCGGTGGTGCCGCGTCCAGGTCCCGTCGGGGCCGAGCCACCAGGAGGCCACGCCCGGATCCATCGCCAGGTCGATCAGGCCGCGCAGCTCCCGCTTGTGCGCCGGGTCCGTGACCCTGACCAGCAGCTCGACGCGGCGGTCCAGGTTCCGGTGCATCAGGTCCGCGCTGCCGATCCACACGTCGTCGGCATCGCCGTCGCCCGGCCCGAACGCGTAGATCCTGGAGTGCTCGAGGAACCGGCCGACGACGCTGCGGACCCTGATCGTCTCCGACAGCCCGGGGATGCCGGGCCGCAGCGAGCAGATCCCGCGGATCCACAGGTCGATCGGCACGCCGGCGATCGACGCCCGGTAGAGCGCGTCGATGATCGCCTCGTCGATGATCGCGTTGCACTTCATCCGGATCCGGGCCGGCCGGCCCTCCCGGGCGCGGCGTGCCTGCTCGTCGATCTGCCGGATCATCCCGGAGCGCAGGCCCGCCGGGGCGACGAGGAGCCGCCGGTAGTCGGCCCGGCGGCGATAGCCGGTGAGGTGGTTGAACAGGTCGGTGATGTCCTCGCCCACCTGCCGGTCGGAGGTCAGCAGCCCGAAGTCCTCATAGAGCCTGGCGGTCTTCGCATGGTAGTTGCCGGTCCCGATGTGGCAGTAGCGGCGCAGCGAGCCATCCGCCTCCTCCCGGACGACCAGCACCATCTTGCAGTGCGTCTTCAGCCCGAGGAACCCGTACACCACGTGGCAGCCGGCTTCCTCGAGCTTGCGCGCCCAGCCGATGTTGGCCTCCTCGTCCCCCCTGGCCTTGATCTCGACCACGACGACGACCTGCTTGCCCGCCTCGGCCGCCGCGATGAGCGCGTCGACGATCTCCGAGTCGCCGCTGGTCCGGTAGAGCGTGTGCTTGATGGCCAGCACCCGCGGGTCGGAGGCGGCGGATACCACCAGGCGCTGCACGCTCGCGGTGAACGAGTCATACGGCAGGTGAACGAGCACGTCCCGCTCGGCCAGGGTGGAGAACACGCTCCGGTCGGCCGGCAGCGCGCCCTCGGCGGGGACGAACGCCGGGTACTTGAGCGCGCGCAGGTCCAGGTCGGCGATCGCCGACAGGCCGGTCAGGTCGAGCGGGCCGGGCAGCCGGTAGACGGCCCGGCGGTCCACGTCAAGCTCGGTGACCAGCCGCTCCAGGACGTCACTGGAGATGGACTCCTCGACCTCCAGCCGGACGGCGGGCTCGAACCGCCGGCGCATCAGCTCCCGTTCCAGCGCCTGGAGCAGGTCCTCGGTGACATCCTCGTCGATCTCCAGGTCGCGGATCCTGGTCACGCGGAACACGTGGTGCTCCAGCACCTCCAGCCCGGCGAAGAGCTCGTTCAGGTGCGCGGCGATCACATCCTCCAGCGGCACGAACCGGTTCGGCGACACGGTGAGGAAGCGCGGCAGCAGCGGCGGCACCTTCACCCGGGCGAACAGGGTCAGCCCCGAGCCCGGATCGGCGACCATGACCGCCAGGCTGAGCGACAGGCCCGAGATGAACGGGAACGGGTGCGCCGGGTCGACGGCGAGCGGGGTGAGGACCGGGTAGATCCGCTCCCTGAACAGCAGCGTGAGCCGCGCCTGCTCCTCCGGCAGCAGCTCCTTCCACCGCAGGACCTCGATGCCGGCCTCGGCCAGCGCGGGGAGCAGCCGCTCCGCGAAGCACCGGGCATGCCGGGTGGCCAGGTCCCGGGCCATGCTCAGCGTGTTCTCCAGGATCTGGTCGGGTGCCTTGCCGCTGACGCTCTCGACCGGCAGGCCGGTGGCCATCCGCCGGACCCGGCCCGCGACCCGCACCATGAAGAACTCATCGAGCGCGCCCGCGAAGATGGACTCGAACCTGATGCGCTCCAGGAGCGGCACGTTCTCATCCTCGGCCAGGTCCAGGACGCGCTGGCCGAAGCGGAGCCAGCTCTCCTCGCGGTCGAGGAACCGGCCGGCGGGCAGCTCGGCCGCTCCCGCCGTCCGCCTGGCTTGCCCGGCCGGCCCGGCCGCCCCGCGCCCCGCCTGCCCCTGCCCGGCCGCCCCGCGCCCCGCCTGCCCCTGCCCGGCCGCCCCGCGCCCCGCCTGCTCCCGCCCGGCCGCCCCGCGCCCCGCCTGCTCCCGCCCGGCCGCCCGGCCCGCGAGGCCCCGCGTGGCGGAGCTTCCCGCCGGCGCGGCGGCCCTCGCCGCAGGGCCGGCGCCAGCGGCCCGGGGCCGCCCGGCCGGCCCGCTCCCTGCTCGCTCAGGCTGGCCCGATCCCATGTCCCTATCCTCCCCGGGAGGGCAGGATGCTACCCCGCTGCCCTGGCCTTGCGGGATCGCGGCGGCTTTTCGCTCATATGGCACCGGTTAGTCTCCATGCTGGCGCCTGAACCGCGCGCACGAGGGAGGCCGCTGATGCGCATCGGGGTGTCGGTACCGGAGCCGACCGGGCCGCGGGCACTGGGCCAGCTCCGGGACAGCCTGCTCCGGGCGGCCGACGATGGGTTCTCCTCGGCCTGGATGGCGCACATCTTCGGCCTCGACGCGCTGACCGCGCTCGCCGCGGCGGGCGGCGGGACCGGCGGCATCGAGCTCGGCACGGCGGTCGTGCCGGCCTACCCCCGGCATCCGGCGGCCCTCGCGCAGCAGGCGCTGACCGCCGCGCTGGCCCTCGGCGGCCGCCTGTGCCTCGGCATAGGCGCCTCCCACAGGGTCGTCATCGAGGGCATGTACGGCCACAGCTTCGACCGGCCGGCGGCTCACATGAGCGAGTACCTGTCGATCCTGCTGCCGCTGCTCGCAGGGCAGCCAGCCGAGTTCGCCGGCGCCACGATGCGGGCCCGGATCGGGCTGTCGACGCCGCGCGCCGGGGACGTGCCGGTCATGCTCGCCGCGCTGGGGCCCGGCATGCTCCGGCTGGCCGGCCAGCGCACGGCGGGGACGATCCTGTGGATGACCGGTCCGGGCACCATCAGGGACTACATCGTCCCCCGGATCACCGCGGCCGCGCGGCAGGCGGGGCGGCCTGATCCGCGGGTGGTCTGCATCCTGCCGGTCTGCGTCACCGACGACCCTGACGCCGCCCGGGCCCGCGCCGCGAAGGTGTTCGCGGCGTACGGGGACCTGCCGTCCTATCGCGCGATGCTTGATCGCGAGGGGGCGGCCGGGCCGGCTGACGTGGCGATCATCGGTGACGAGGAGGCCGTTGCGCGTCAGATCCTCGCGCTGGCGGACTGCGGGGTCACCGATTTCGTCGCCGGGGAGTACGCGAAGGGGGACGAGCGCGAACGCACCCGGCAGCTGCTCAGGAGGCTGGCCTCGGGCGAGCTCCGGGCGGCTCCAGGCCGCACACCGCGTGGAGGTCCGCGCGGCTGGCCAGCTTGACCCGGGCACCCCGGCCGAGCGAGGACGCGAGCTCCCTCTCCGCCTGCTCGATCCTCAGCCAGTCACCGTAGCTCACCGGCTTGATCCCCTTGGCCGCGAGGATCCCGGCAAGGCGCTCCGACCAGGCGGTGTCGCCGCCGGCCGGCTCGCGCCCCGGCCCGCCTGTGATCTTCGGGAGCCGGAGCAGGCCGGGGCGGGGCAGCTGCACGTCATCGGCGCCCGGCCCGCCGGCCAGATCGGCCAGCAGGCTGCGGACGGTCTGGGCTGCATCCGACTTGTTGGTGCCGATCACGCCGGTCGGGCCCCGCTTGAGCCAGCCGACGACGTACTCGCCGGGCAGAGGGCGGCCGTCCGGCCCGAGGACCCGGCCGTCCGCGTTCGGCACGGTGCGCGTCCGCTCGTCGAAGGGCACGCCCGGCAGGGGCACGCTCTGGTAGCCCACGCTGCGGAGCACCATCTGGACCGGCAGCGTCTCATGCTCGCCCGTCCCGGTCAGCCGTCCCTCATCGTCCAGCCTCGTGCGCTCCAGGGTCAGGCCCTCGACCCGTTCACCCCCGTCGATCCGCGCCGGGCTCAGCCAGAACCGGACGGACAGCCGGCGCGGCGCCCCCTGGGGCCGCCGCGCGGCCCACTCGCGGATCACGGCGCAGTTCCCGCGGACGTGCCGGTCGGCCGCGGCCAGCCGGGAGCTCTCGCCGGTCGGGTCGAAGGCCTCAAGGTCCGCCTCGCCCGCGCCGACCGTCACGTCGACGCCGGCGAGCTCGCCGAGCTCGCGCAGCTCCTTGGTGGTGAACTTGGCCTGCGCCGGGCCGCGCCGGCCGATCAGGTGGACCTCCCGGACCTTGCTCGCCGTCAGGGCGTCGAGGACCGGCTCGGAGATGTCGGTCTCCCGCAGCTCGGCCGGGTCGCGCAGCAGGATCCGGGTGACATCGACGGCCACGTTCCCGACGCCGATGACGGCCACGGACTCGGCGTCGAGCACGAAGCGGCCCGGGTCCACATCCGGGTGCCCGCAGTACCAGTTGACGAAGTCGGTCGCCGCGTGGCTGCCGGGCAGGTCCTCTCCGGCGATCCCGAGCCGCCGGTCGCGCATCGCCCCGGTCGCGTAGACGACGGCATCGTAGCTGGCCAGCAGATCCTCCCTGGTGACCCCGTCGCCGAGGCTCACCGCGCCGAGGAACCGCACCCCGTCGTGCTCCAGCACGCCGCGCAGGTACTCGGCGATCGACTTGATGGACTTGTGGTCCGGCGCCACGCCGTAGCGGACCAGCCCGTAGGGGGTGGGCAGCCGGTCGAGCACGTCGACACGGACGAGGCGGGGCGGGTCGAGCACCGCCCCCTGCTTGATCAGGGCCTCGGCGGTGTACAGGCCGGCCGGGCCCGATCCGACCACGGCGACGGTGAGCGTGTCCATACCCGGATTCTGCACCCTGCGGGCCGGTGGCCGCGCCGTGCGCGCGCCATCGCCGGGCTCACCCGCCTCCCCGGCCGCAGGCGCGGGACCCGCCCTGGAACCGGGATGCCACGGCGCGGGACGGCCCGTGGTCAGGAGTCGCGGTCCACGACCAGGTCGGGCGTGAGCCTGGCGACCGCCTCGGTGATCCTCCTGGCCAGCTGCTGCGGTGCCAGTCCCGCCTCGCCGAGGATCTCCGACCGGTCACCGTGGGCGAGGAACTGCTGCGGCAGGCCGAACGTCCGCACCGGCACGTCGGTGTCGTGCTCGCGCAGCAGCCGCGCCACCGCGTCGCCGAACCCGCCCACGGTCCCGTTGTCCTCGACCGTGACGACCAGCCGGTGCCGCGCGGCCGCTTCCGCCAGCGCCGGGTCGATGGGCTTGACCCACCGCGGGTCGACGACGGTCACGCCGATGCCCTGATCGGCAAGGCGCTCGGCGGCGCGGACCGCCACCTCGGCCATCGGGCCAGCCGCGGCCAGCAGCACGTCCGCCCCGAGGCCGCCGGCGGGCCGGGCCAGCAGGTCCATGCCGCCCAGCGAGCCGACCGCCGGGAGGTCCTCCCCGACGCTGCCCCTGGGGAACCGGATCGCGGTGGGACCATCGCTCACCGCGACCGCCTCGCGCAGCAGCTCGGCCAGCCGGGTGCCGTCCCGCGGCACCGCGACCCGGATGCCCGGCACGATCTGCAGCAGCGAGCCGTCCCACATGCCGTGGTGGCTCGCCCCGTCCGGGCCGGTCACCCCGGCCCGGTCGAGCACGAACGTGACCGGCAGCCGGTGCATCGCGACGTCGAGCAGCACCTGGTCGAAGGCGCGGTTGAGGAACGTCGAGTAGATCGCCACCACGGGGTGCATCCCGCCCATCGCCAGGCCGGCGGCGCTGGTCACCGCGTGCTGCTCGGCGATGCCCACGTCGAAGGCCCGGTCGGGGAAGGCCCGGGCGAACGCGGCCAGCCCGGTGGGGTGGAGCATCGCCGCCGTGATCACCACCACGTCCCCGCGCCGGGCCCCGATGGCGACCATCTCGTCGGAGAACACGTTCGTCCACGGCCTGCGCCCCGGCGCGGCAGGCCCGGCCGCAGCGGCGGCCCCGGGCGGGCGCGCGCCCCGGCCGGCCGAGCCGTTGAGGTGAACGGGTGCGCCGGGCGCGACCTGGTGCAGGCAGTCCTCGTCGTTCTCCTCAGCCAGCGCGTAGCCGCGCCCCTTCTGGGTGATGACGTGGACCAGCACCGGCCCGCCGAACTCCCTTGCCCGGGTCAGCGCATGCTCCACGGCGGGCTCGTCGTGCCCGTCGATCGGGCCGAGGTACTTCAGGCCGAGGTCCTCGAACAGGACCTGCGGCTGCAGCACGTCCTTGAGGCCCTTCTTGATCCCGTGCAGGGTCTCGTAGAGCGGCGGGCCGACCAGCGGCGTGCGGGAGAGCGTCATCTTGATGACGTCGAGCACCTGCTCGTAGCGCTGGGACACCCGGACCGCGGCGAGATGATCCGCCAGCCCGCCGATGGTCCGCTGGTAGGAGCGGCCGTTGTCGTTGACCACGATCACGATCGGGCGGTCCTTGGCCCCGGCGATGTTGTTCAGCGCCTCCCATGCCATGCCGCCGGTGAGCGCGCCGTCCCCGATCACCGCCACCACGCGGCGGTGCGCCTCCCCGCGCAGCCACAGCGCCTTCGCCAGCCCGTCGGCGTAGGAGAGGCTGGTGGAGGCATGCGAGTTCTCGACCAGGTCGTGCTCGGACTCCGACCGGTTCGGGTAGCCGGAGACCCCACCGCGCTGGCGCAGCCGGCCGAAGCCGTCCATCCGGCCGGTGAGCAGCTTGTGAACGTAGGACTGGTGGCCGGTGTCCCACACGATCTGGTCGGACGGGGAGTCGAACACCCGGTGCAGCGCGATCGTCAGCTCGACGACGCCGAGGTTCGGGCCGAGGTGGCCGCCGTTGCGGGAGACGGCCTCGATGAGGAACTCGCGGATCTCGCTCGCCAGCGCCGGCAGGTCCTCCGGCTTGAGCGCCTTGACGTCGCGCGGACCTCGGATCGACTCCAGCAGCCTCATCGGTGCGCTCCTCCTCGTCGTCGCGGCGACGCCTGGTCCTCCTGGAGCCCGACCGGGGCGGCGGGCCGGCAAGCGGACGGCCGGCTCGCGGCGATCTGGTGACCGGGGGCCGAACCTCTTGAGTGTATTTCGGGCTGGCCTGACCGTGAGCGAGAGCGGCAGGATTGGCGCGCCGGCCTCGCCGCGCCGCCTTGCCGGGCCGCTCCCGCCGCGCCGGCCTCGCCGGGGGCGGCCGCTCGCCGCGCCCGGGCGGGCGGTGGTAAATGTTCCGCGAAGGCACGGCGCGGGCGCCGCGAATGGCGCGCCCGCGCACCGGCCGCCCGGCGGGCAGTCAAGCCGGCGGGCAGTCAAGCCGGCGGGCAGTCAAGGAGGACGTGTTGCTCAGGAGCCCCGCGTTCCGGGCCCGGCCCGGCGGGCCCTTGACCCGCCCCCGGCCCGGCGGGCCCCGGGCCGGGGGCCTCCGGCTCGCCTCCGTCGCGGTCTCGCTCCTGCTGGCTGGCCCGTCCGCGGCTGCGCGCCCGCCGGCCTGGACACCGCGGCTGGTCATCCAGTACCTGCCCGCCAGTGACCGCAGCCAGTTCGGGGCCGTGCTGGTGGAGGGCGGCGCGGCCTGGTTCCTCGGCGGCTCGAACGTCTCGGCGCCCGGCCCGCAGCGGCCCGAGGCGGTCTACTTCGGCGGCGGCTCGTGGCACCGCCCGCCCCTGCCGCCCGGGCTGGGAAGCTGGATCGCCAGCGCGAGCGCCACCTCGCCCAGGGACGTCTGGGCGGTCACCCACGGCGGCGCGGTGCTGCGCTGGGACGGCTCCGCCTGGCGCACGGTGCCGGGGGGCGGATGGGCACGCGGGGCGCAGTTCACCGGGGTAGTGGCCCTCGGCCCGCGGGACGTGTGGGCCTTCGGCGCGCCCGGGCGGCACCCGGGCGCGGGAACCTGGCACTGGAACGGCGCCGGGTGGAGCCGGGCGGGCGGGGCCGCGGCAGGGCTGGCGCAGGCGAGCGCGGCGTCGCGGTCGGACATCTGGGCCATCGCGTACCCGCGGAGCGAGCGGAGCGCGCTGGCCCGCTGGGACGGCACGGCGTGGCGGCGGGTGCGCCCGCGCGCCCTGGCCGGCTTCCGGTACAGCAGCGTGCTGGCGCTCGGCCCGGCCAGCGTGTGGGTGGCCGGGACGGCCGCCGGGGGCCCCGAGCTCGCCCACTACGACGGCCGCTCCTGGGCGGCCCTGGCGATGCCCGGGACCGTGCCGGCCACGGGCATGTGCCGCGACGGCCGCGGCGGGTTGTGGGTGATCGCCAACACCGGCCGGAGCCCGTCGGCGGTGCGCCACCGGTCCGCCTCGGGCCGCTGGAGCTCGGCACTGGTCAGCTCCAGCGCCGTCAATGAGGTGCTGGCCTGCGCCTGGGTTCCGGGGACGACGGCGGCCTGGGGAGCCGGGCGTGCCGCGCCGCTGCCGGGCGCCACGGGAACCGCCGCGGCGGCGTACCGCACCGGATAGCCTTCCGGACGGGATGGACCGCTTGACCCGCGATGCCCGCTTGGCGCCGCGGGGGAACCGGAGGCGCCGTGGCCGGCATCGACGAGGCTCAGGCATCCCCGCCTCCCGCGCCGCCGCGGGAGACGGCGCTGCAGGCGCGGCCGGACCGGGCCGCGCCGGCCGTCACCCCGGCCCGGTCCGCGCGGCAGGGGCTGCCGATGGCGGGGCGAACCTGCGTCGTGACCGGCGCGAGCTCGGGCATCGGGCGGGCGGCGTGCCTGGCGCTCGCCCGGCTGGGCGCGTCGGTCGTGCTGGTCTGCCGGGACCGCTCCCGGGGCGACGCGGCCCTGGCCGAGGTCCGCGGCGCCGCGGCGGACGGGGAGCCCGCGCTCGAGCTCGCCGACCTCGCGTCGCTGGCCCAGGTCCGCGACCTGGCCGCGCGGCTGGCCGGGCTGCCCCGGATCGACGTGCTCGTCAACAACGCGGGCCTGGTGCTCGGCACCCGGCAGGTCACCGCCGACGGGCTGGAGCACACGTTCGCGCTCAACCACCTGGCGCCGTTCCTGCTCACCAGCCTGCTCAGGCCCCGGCTGGTAGCCAGCGCCCCGGCCCGGGTCGTCACGGTCGCCTCCACCGCGCACCGGGGCGCCCGGCTCGACCTGGCCGACTTGCAGCTCGAGCGGCGCTACCTGCCGATGCTGGCCTACGCGAACAGCAAGCTGGCCAACATCTTGTTCACCAGGGAGCTGGCCAGGCGCCTGGCCGGGACCGGGGTGACGGCGAACTGCCTGCACCCCGGGACGGTCCGGACGAACTTCGGCCGGACCGGGAGCCCGGCGCTGCGGCTCGGCCTGGCCATCGCCGGACCGTTCCTGCGCTCGGCGGAGTCCGGCGCGCGGACCCTGGTCTACCTGGCCAGCTCGACCGAGGTGGCCGGGCGCAGCGGCGGGTACTACGTGAGCTGCCGGCCGAGGACGCCGTCCCGGGCGGCCCGGGATGACGACCTGGCCCGGCGGCTCTGGCGGCTGAGCGCCGAGCTCACCGGCCTGCCGGGGTGACGGCCGCAGGCTGGTCCGGGCGATGGCCCGGGGCGCCGACCGTCATCGCCCTCCCGGCCAGCAGGCCCGCGGCCAGCTGGCCCGCCGCCGCCGCCAGCAGGACCGAGGCGGGGACCGTCCAGCCGCCGGTCACGGCGTGCAGCAGCCCGAGCAGCAGCGGGCCGAGGCTGGCGACCAGGTACCCGGCTCCCTGGGCGAACCCGGACAGCGCGGCCGAGGCGTGGCCGTCGGCGGCGCGCGCGGTGAAGAAGTACACCGCCAGCCCGAACGCCCCGCCCTGCCCGAGGCCGAGCACGCACACCGACGGGATGGCCGCCTCGTTCGGGCCGAACGCGGCGCCCGCCAGCCCGGCGGCGATCGCCGCGACCGCGACGGCCGCCAGCGCCCGCTGGTCCCTGGCGCGGTGCGCGAGCACCGGCACGACCAGTCCGGAGGCGGCGTTGCCGGCGTTCATCAGGGCGAGCAGGTTTCCCGCGGCAGCCGCCGCGATCCCGTGGTCGCGGAACATCGTCGGGAACCAGGACAAGGTGGCGTAGTACGACAGGCTCTGCAGCCCCATGAACGCCGTCACCTGCCAGGCCAGCGCGTGCCTGGCCATCTCGAGCACGCCGGCGCGGCCGGCCGGGGGCGGCGGCGGCGTGCGGAACCGCAGCTGCGGCAGCCAGGCCACGGCGCCGGCCAGGGCCGGCAGGGCCCACATGCCGTAGGTGAGCCTGACCGCGCCGGCCGACCCGCCCGCCGCGATGAACGCCGGCACCGCGATCACCGCCGCGATCACCGCTCCGGTGGTCAGCGTCATCATGTACAGGCCGACGAGCAGCCCCGCCTGGCCCGGGCGGCGGCGCTTGACCAGGCTGGGCAGCAGCACGTTCATCAGCGCGATCGCGCAGCTGGCGACCACGGTGCCCGGGAACAGCAGGATCCCCGGCGCCGCCGCCCGCGCCGCCAGCCCGCCCGCCAGCAGCGCCAGGGCCAGGCCGACCACCCGCTCCTCGCCGAGCCTGCGGGCCAGCGCCGGGGCGACCAGCGAGAAGAGCGCGAAGCCGAGCACCGGCACCCCGGCGAGGACCGACTCGGCCGCCGCCGACAGGCCGGCCACCCTCGTCAGCTCGGGAAAGACCGGGGGCAGCCCGGTGATCGCGCCGCGCATGTTGAACGCCACGGCCAGGATCCCGGCGGTCAGCAGCGCCCCGCCGGCCGCCGGCCCGGCGGGGGGAGGCGCCTCGGCCGCCCCGCCATCTCCCGGAGCCCCGCCCCCGGGCCCGCCCCGGCCCGGCCCCGCGCCCGCCGCCACGGGGCTCAGCCGCTGGCCAGCAGCGACCGGAGCACGTACGGCATGATCCCGCCGTGGCGGTAGTACTGCGCCTCGCCCGGGGTGTCGATCCGCACGATGGCGCGGAAGCTCCGGCCGTCCGCGGTCACCGTGACCTCGCGCGGCACGCGGCCCGAGTTGATCTCCTCGATCCCGGTGACGTCGAAGACCTCGCGGCCGGTCAGCCCGAGGGACCGCGCGCTGTCCCCCGGGAGGAACTGCAGCGGCAGCACCCCCATGCCGATCAGGTTGGAGCGGTGGATCCGCTCGAACGACTCGGCCAGGACCGCGCGCACGCCGAGCAGCGCGGTCCCCTTGGCTGCCCAGTCACGTGACGAGCCCGAGCCGTACTCCTTCCCGCCGATCACCAGCAGCGGGGTGCCCTCCGCCAGGTAGGCGCGGGAGGCCTCGTAGATCGTGGTCTGCTCGCCCTCGGGGAGCTTGACCGTGATCCCGCCCTCGGTGCCGGGTGCGAGCAGGTTGCGCAGCCTGATGTTCGCGAACGTGCCGCGGATCATCACCTCGTGGTTGCCGCGGCGCGATCCGTAGGAGTTGAAGTCCCGGCGCTCGACCCCGTGGCTGAGCAGGTACCGCCCGGCCGGGCTGTCGGGCTTGATCGCCCCGGCCGGGGAGATGTGGTCGGTGGTGACCGAGTCGCCGAGCAGGGCGAGGACGCGGGCGCCGCGGATGTCGCGGGCCGGCGCGGGCGAGGCGGGCATGCCGTCGAAGTACGGCGGCCTGCGCACGTAGGTGGAGTCATCGTCCCAGGTGAACAGCTCGCCCTCGGGCACCTCGAGCCGCGCCCAGCGCTCGTCCCCGGCGAAGACGTCGGCGTAGTCGCGGGTGAACATCTCCGCCGCCACCGCGCTGCCCACGACCTCCTCGATCTCGGCCGCGCTCGGCCACAGGTCGGCGAGCCGGACCGGCCTGCCGTCCGCCCCGGTGCCCAGCGGCTCGGTGGCCAGGTCGATGTCCATCGTGCCCGCTAGCGCGTAGGCGACGACCAGCGGGGGCGAGGCGAGGTAGTTCATCTTCACGTCCGGGTTGATCCGGCCCTCGAAGTTGCGGTTGCCGGACAGCACGGAGACGACGGCCAGGTCGCCCTCGGCGATCGCGGCGCTGATCGCCTCGGGCAGCGGGCCGGAGTTGCCGATGCAGGTGGTGCAGCCGTAGCCGACGAGGTTGAAGCCGAGCTTCTCCAGGTACGGGAGCAGCCCCGCCCGCTCGTAGTAGTCCATGACCACTTTCGAGCCGGGCGCCAGGGTGGTCTTCACCCACGGCTTGCGGGCCAGCCCGGCCTCGACGGCGTTGCGGGCCAGCAGGGCGGCGCCGACCATGACGAACGGGTTGGAGGTGTTGGTGCAGGAGGTGATCGCGGCGATCACCACCGACCCGTGGTCGATGGTGGCGACCGTGCCGTCCTCCAGCGTGACCTGGGCCGGGGCGGACGGCCGGCCGGACGGCGACCCCGGCACGTAGGAGCGCAGCGCCTCGCGGAACGCGGCCTTGGCGCCCGCCAGGGCGACCCGGTCCTGCGGCCGCCTCGGGCCGGCTAGCGACGGCTCCACGGTGGACAGGTCGAGCTCGAGCTCCTCGGAGTACCGGGCGCCGTGCCCGCCGGCCGGGTCGTGCCACAGGCCCTGCTCCTTGGCGTAGGCCTCGACGAGCGCGACGTGCTCGGCGGGGCGGCCGGTCAGGCGCAGGTAGTCCAGGGTGGCGGCGTCGATCGGGAAGATCGCGCAGGTGGATCCGAACTCCGGGCTCATGTTCCCGATCGTGGCCCGGTTCGGCACCGGGACGGCGGCCACGCCCTCGCCGTGGAATTCCACGAACGTGCCGACCACCCCGTGGCGGCGCAGCAGCTCGGTGATCGTGAGGACCAGGTCGGTCGCGGTCGCTCCCGGGGGCAGCTCGCCGGTCAGCCGGAACCCGATGACGCGCGGGATCAGCATCGAGATCGGCTGGCCGAGCATCGCGGCCTCGGCCTCGATCCCGCCGACCCCCCAGCCGAGCACGCCCAGGCCGTTCTCCATCGTGGTGTGCGAGTCCGTGCCCACGCAGGTGTCCGGCCACGCCGCCGGGCCGGCGCCGCCGGCGGCCCGGCCGGTCATCACGACCCTGGCCAGGTGCTCGATGTTCACCTGGTGCACGATCCCGGTGCCCGGCGGGACCACGCGGAACTGGCGCAGGGCCCGCTGGCCCCAGCGCAGGAACGCGAACCGCTCGGCGTTGCGGCGGAACTCCAGCTCCACGTTCCGCTCGAACGCGTCCGGGCGCCCGAAGACGTCGGCGATCACCGAGTGGTCGATCACCAGCTCCGCGGGGACCAGCGGGTTGATCCGCTCCGGGTCGCCGCCGAGCGCGGCCATCGCCTCCCGCATGGCGGCGAGGTCCACCACCGCCGGGACCCCGGTGAGGTCCTGCATGATGACCCGCGCGGGGCTGAACTGGATCTCGGTGGCCGGCTCGGCGGCAGGGTCCCAGCCGGCCAGTGCCCGGATGTGATCCGCCGTGACGTTGACGCCGTCCTCGGTGCGCAGCAGGTTCTCCAGCAGGATCTTCAGGCTGAACGGCAGGCCCCCGGCGCCGGGCACCGCGCCGAGCCGGTGGATCTGGTAGCCGGTCCCGCCGACCGTCAGCGTGCCACGGGCACCGAAGCTGTTCGCCGTCATCTGACCTGCCCTCCTGCTTCCCGCTCCGGGGCCCGCCGCGGCAGCGCCCCGGCGCCATCCTCCCGCACCGCAGCGAGCCTGGCGCGGCCAGCCCCGCCAGGCCGCCCCGGCGGGCCAAGTATCTCGATGTCAAGCTACTTCAGCGTACCGGCGCAGCTGTCTTGACGTCAAGCTAACGGGCCCGCCGGCCCCGGCCCGGCTCCCTGCTCGCCGAGCAGCTCGTCGGCCGCCGCGTACGGGTCGAGCGCCCCGCCTGCGACCTTCTCGGCCAGCTCCCGCAGCCGTGACCGGCCGGCGCCGGGCAGGCCGCCGATCCGCGCCCGGATCGCCGCCACCACGATCCCCGAGATCTCCTCCCTGGCGCGGGCGAGCCGGCGGCGGGCCAGCTCGCCCGACTCCTCCAGCCAGGCCAGGTGCGCGTCGAGGCGGCCGGCCAGCTCGTCGATCCCCTCCCCGGTCTGCGCGGAGACCGCGACGATCGGCGGCCGCCACCGCCCCGGGCCGCGCGGGGCCAGGGCGAGCATCGCCCGCAGGTCGCGCACCACCTCCTGCGCCCCCGGCCGGTCGCACTTGTTGACCACGAACACGTCGGCGACCTCGAGGATGCCGGCCTTAGCCGCCTGGATCGAGTCGCCCATCCCGGGCGCCATGATCACCAGCGTGGTGTCGGCGAGCGAGGCGATCTCCACCTCGGCCTGGCCCACGCCCACCATCTCGACGCAGACCACGTCGAAGCCGGCCGCGTCGACCACCCGCAGCGCCTGCGGGGCGGCGGCCGACAGGCCGCCGAGGTGCCCGCGGCTGGCCAGCGACCGGATGAACACGCCGGGGTCCGTGGCGTGCTCGGACATCCTGACCCGGTCGCCGAGCAGCGCGCCGCCGCTGAACGGCGAGGTGGGGTCGACCGCGAGCACGCCGACCCGCAGGCCGCGGCCGCGGAACCGGCCGACCAGCGCGCCGGTGAGCGTCGACTTGCCGACGCCGGGCGATCCGGTCAGCCCGATCACGCGGGCGTGCCCGGCGTGCGCGGCCACCGCGCGCATGACCGGCCGGAGCAGGTCGGAGCCGTCCTCGACCAGCGAGACCAGCCGGGCCAGCGCGCGGGGATCCCCGGCGCGCGCCGCCGCGACGAGCTCATCGGCCCGCCGCTGCCCGGCCCCTGCGGGCCCGGGCGCGAGCGCCCCGGCTCCCGCGGCGGGCGGGCCGCCCGCGAGCTGGCCGCCCACCCGGCTCAGTTGCCTCCCGGCCCGGGGACGCGCACGAGCAGCGCGTCGCCCTGGCCTCCGCCGCCGCACAGCGCCGCGGCCCCGAGCCCGCCGCCGCGCCTGCGCAGCTCGCAGATCAGGTGGAACAGGATCCGCGCGCCCGACATCCCGATCGGGTGGCCGAGCGCGATCGCGCCGCCGTTCACGTTCACCCGCTCCGGGCCGACCCCGAGGTCGCGCATGGACTGGATGACCACGGCCGCGAACGCCTCGTTGATCTCGATCAGGTCGAGGTCGGCGACGGACCGCCCCTCGCGCGCCAGCGCGCGCGAGATGGCGCGCGACGGCTGGGAGTGCAGCGAGTTGTCCGGCCCCGCCACCACCCCGTGCGCCCCGATCCGGGCGAGCTCCGGCGCCCCGGCGGCCCTGGCCGCCTCGGCCGACATCACCACGACCGCGCACGCGCCGTCGGAGATCTGCGAGGCCGAGCCGGCCGTGATCGTGCCGTCCGGCGCGAACGCCGGGCGGAGCCGGCCCAGCGACTCGGCGGTGGTGTCCGGCCGCACGCCCTCGTCGGTGTCGAAAGCGGCCGGCTCGCCGGCCCGCGCGCGCACCGGGACCGGCGCGATCTCCTCCGCGAACAGCCCGTTCTTGACCGCGGCCGCGGCCCGCTGGTGCGACCGCGCCGCGTACTCGTCCTGCTCGGCCCGGGTGATCCCCAGGCGGGCGACGTGCCGCTCGGTGGACTCGCCCATCGAGAGGTGGTCGAACGCGTCGGTGAGGCCGTCGAGCGCCATCGAGTCGGCGAGCTCGGCCGGGCCGTAGCGGATCCCGCGCCGCGCGGCCGGCAGCAGGTGCGGCGCGCGGCTCATCGACTCCATCCCGCCGGCCACCACCACGTCGAACTCGCCGGCCCGGATGAGCTGGGCGGCGAGCGCGATCGCGTCGAGCCCGGAGAGGCAGACCTTGTTGATGGTCAGCGACGGGACGCTCATCGGGATCCCGGCCGCCACGGCCGCCTGCCGGGACGGGATCTGGCCGGCGCCCGCCTGGAGCACCTGGCCCATGATCACGTAATCGACCCGGTTCCCCGGGATCCCGGCCCGGTCCAGCGCCGCCTTGATCGCGACCCCGCCGAGCTGGGCGGCGCTGAGCTCGCTCAGCCCCCCGAGCAGCCGCCCGATCGCCGTCCGCGCCCCGCCGACCACCACCGCCTCGCGCATGGCTGCAACGATACCCACCAGGGCCGCGGAGCCTTGGCGCGGCAGTCACGGGAGGTCAGCCAGATGCTCAAGCGGATCGACCACGTCGGGATCGCCTGCCGCGACCTCGACCTCGCGATCGCGTTCTCCACCGAGACGTTCGGCCTCACGCTGGCCGGCCGGGAGGACAACGCCGAGCAGGGCGTGCGGGAGGCGATGCTCGTGGTCGCCGACGCCCCGGCCGGCATGTCCTACGTCCAGCTGCTGGAGCCGCTCGGACCGGACACGCCGGTCGGCCGGTTCCTCCGGCGCCGCGGCGAGGGCCTGCACCACGTCGGCTACGGGGTGGCCGACATCGACGCCGCGCTCGCGGCGATCGCGGCCGGCGGGGTCAGGCTGATCGACTCCCGGCCCCGGCACGGCTCGATGGGCTCCTCGATCGCGTTCCTGCACCCCGGCGACGTGGGCGGGGTGCTCACCGAGCTGGTCGAGTCCCCGGCGCGGCGCTAGCCGGGCCCGGCCCGGCCGCGCGGGCGGGGCCAACCGGTCATCGCCGGCTGTGCCGGGCGGCCCGCCCGCGGGCGGCCAATCGGTGAGGTAGGCCACGAGCCGCGCGGAACGTGCCGCGCGCCCAGCCGCCGCGGAGTACGCTGCCAGCACCGGGAAGGTGAGCTGGCGCGCGGCCGTGGCCTGGCGGTCCGGAGGCCAAGGGCGAGGGTGGCGAGGCGAACCGCACCGGCCTTGGGCATCCCGGTCCGCGACGGCGCCAGGATGCGGCAAACCCCCGTCTACCCAGGATTAGGCGACATGCAGCCCGATATCAACGCCCAGCTTGGCACCTTCTTTGACGACCAGCCGCCCCGGTTCTCGCAGAAGATGCGGGGTTACGACCAGGACGAGGTCGACGCGTACCTGCGGGAGAAGGACAACCAGATCCGCGCGCTGCGCGAGAACGAGCAGGCCCTGAAGCAGGAGCTCGCGTACGCGCACCGCCAGATGCAGGAACAGGAGAGGCCGACCTACTCGGGCCTCGGCTCGCGGATCGAGCAGCTGCTGCGGCTGGCCGAGGAGCAGCGGGACGAAATCCTGCAGGAGGCCAGGTCCGAGGCGAACCAGATCCTGGCGTCGGCGAAGGTCGAGGCGGCCGAGCTGCGGGCCGCGGCGGAGAACGAGACCGCCGAGCTGCGGGCGAACGCCAAGCGGGAGACCGACGACCTGCGCGCCTCGGCCGAGCGGGAGGCGGACAGCATCCGGTCCTCCGCGCGGCGCGAGGCCGACGAGCTGACCTCGACGACCGAGCGCGAGGCGGCCAAGCTGCGGGCGATGGTGGACCACGAGGTCGCGGAGAAGCGGGCAGCCGTCGAGCGTGAGATCGCCAAGCTGCGCACCACGACCGAGCGCGAGGTCGCCCAGCTCAAGGCGTCGTCCAAGCGCGAGCGGGATGAGATCCTCACCACCTCCAAGCGCCAGGCGGACGAGATGCGCAGCCAGGCGCAGCGGATCCTGGAGGAGAGCGAGGCTCAGCGCGCCCAGGCCGAGGCGGAGTTCGAGATCCAGCTCGCCTCCCGGCGGGAGGAGGCCGAGCGGCAGGAGGCCGAGCGCCTCGCCGCGGCCCAGGCCGCGACCCAGCGGCTGGTCTCGGAGGCCGAGCAGCGCGCGGCCACCGCCGAGCAGCGGGCTTCCAAGGCGAGCGCCCAGGCCGAGCAGACCCGCCGGGACGCCGACGACCACGCCCGGCAGGTGGTCAGCAGCGCGAAGAAGAACGCCGACGACATCGTCGCCCAGGCGAAGGCGCAGGCCGACCAGCTGCTCGCCGAGGCGAAGGCCGAGGCCGACCGCGTGGTGACCACCGCCCAGCGCCGGGTCGATGAGGCGAACAAGCAGTACGAGACCGTCCAGGCGCACCTGGCGCAGATCAGCGCGCTGCTCGGCCCGCAGGCGGCCAGCCTCGCCTCCGCGCCGCCTCCCGCGATCGCCCCGGCGCCCAGGTCCGCGTCCGCGGCGAGCGCGCCGGCGGCCAACGGCGGCACGGTGACCGCGGCCACCCGGACGGCCGCCGCGCCCAAGGCCGAGCCGAAGCGGGCCACCGGCAAGCAGGGCGACGGCGACGAGGAGTGGTGGACCGAGTAGGCCCCGCGGCTCACCGCCGCGCCAGCGCGCCCGCCTGCTCGATGTAGTCGGTGATCCTGCGGCCGAGCATCACCGACACCGAGTACGGGCCATGGCTGACCCTGAGCCCGCACCGGTCGGGGGTCGGGCGGACGTCCCAGCCGTGCAGGTCGACGCCGCGCGTGGCGCTGCGCGCGACGCGCCGCGCGCGATCGTCCGGGCCGTGGTACCAGGCGTCGTCGTCGTTCAGGTCGAGCGCGAGCGCGTACTCCAGGTCCGCGCTCGCGCGCAGCCTGTCCAGGTTCCGTTCGATGCCGATGAGGACCGGCGCGAGGGCCAGGTCGGCAGGTGAGTGCGGGCGCGGACCGGACATCGTGACCACCGTGCTTCCGGGAGGGACTGCGTCTGCCCCGACGATCCGCCCGGCGGCGGCCGGCCGGCCAGGGGCGATGGTCCCCCGGCCCCGGGCCGGGCGCCCCGGCCCGGGGCCGCCCGGCACGCTCAGGGGCTGGCGGTCTGGCCGCCGTCGACGATGATCGCCTGGCCGGTGACGTAGGAGGCCGCGTCGCTGGCGAGGAACACCGCCGGCCCGGCCATCTCCTCGGCCCTGGCCCAGCGCCTCATCGGCACCGTGGCGACGGTGCCCGGCCCGGCCACCGGGTCCTCCCACAGGTTGCGGTTCAGGTCGGTGGCCGTCCAGCCCGGGCACAGCGCGTTCACCCGGACGCCGTTCGGCGCCCATTCCACCGCGAGCGACTTGGTCAGCGAGATCAGGCCCGCCTTCGCCGCGCCGTAGGGAGCGATCAGCGGCGCCGACGCCACGCCCGCGACCGAGGCCACGTTGATCACCGAGCCGCCGCCCCGGTCCAGCAGGTGCCCGGCGAACGCGTGGCAGACGTAGACCGCCGAGCTCAGGTTGAGCCGGATCAGCTTGTCCCAGCCGGACAGCCGCAGGTCGCGGAAGCTGACCATGAAGTTGGACCCGCCGGCGTTGTTCACCACGATGTCCACGTGGCCGAGCCGGTCGATCGCGGCCGCGACCGCGCCGGAGACCTCGGCCTGCTCGGTCACGTTGGCCGGGATCACCACGGCCGTGCGGCCGGCGGCGGTGATGTCGTCGGCGGTGTCGGCCAGGCCCTCGGCGCTGCGCGCGACGATCGCCACGTCGGCCCCGGCCTGGGCCAGCGCGACTGCGATCGCCCGGCCGATCCCGCGCGACGCCCCGGTCACGAAGGCGGTCTTGCCGGTCAGGTCGAACAGGCTCACGATTCGTCCCTCCACTCGGTCGGCAGCGGCCAGGCCGCGGGGCTGACTATCCGTACGATCTCATTCAGCGCGATGCGGACGTAGGTCTCCCCCACCCACAGGTGCCTGGCGCCCGGGACGGCGATCACCCTCGCCTGCGGGACCCGGGCGAACCGCACCCTGGCCTGGTCCGGGGGCAGGTAGTCGTCCAGCCCGGGCACGAGCGCGACGAGGGCGCGCCCGCTGGCCGCCCAGGCGTCCAGCTCGGCGTCGCCGGCCCGGCGCAGCGGCGGCGACAGCAGGATCGCGCCGCGCACGGGCGGCACGTTCCCCCACATCAGGGCCAGCTCGCTGCCGAAGGACCAGCCGAGCAGCCAGGTGTCCGGCAGGCCGGACCGGACGCAGAACTCGATCGCTGCAGCGACGTCGTGCCGCTCGGGCCCGCCGCCGCCGAACTCGCCGTCGCTGGCGCCACGCGCGGACCGGGTGCCGCGCGTGTTGAATCTCAGGACCGCGACGCCCGCCAGCGCCGGCAGCCGGTAGGCGGCCTTGCGCAGCAGGTGGCTGTCCATCATGCCCCCGGCCGTCGGCAGGGGGTGCAGGCAGACCAGGGTGGCGGCGGGATCCCCGGAAGGCGGCCGGGCGACCTCGCCGACCAGGCGCAGCCCGTCGGAGGTGCGCAGCACGATGTCCTCGCGCCGGGCAGGCAGGATCGTGCCCGGCCGGATCTCGCTCACGGCGCCCTCCCCCGCCTCGCCTGCGGGCCGCGGCGCGGGCGGCGCCGCCAGCACGCGGTGTGCCAGTGCCGCCGCTCCTGCAGGCCCGGCCCGGTCGCCGGCCAGGCCACCACGTGGGCGGTGCCCGGCCGGATCTCTTGGTCGCAGCCGGGGCACCGGTACTGCTTGACCGCCGCCGCCCCGGGCACGTGCCGGACCACCCAGTCACCGTCCGGCCACTCCTCCAGCCGCGGCGGGCCAAGCACGGCCGGGCCGCCGCCCGCCGCGCCCTCGGCGCCTCCCGCGCCGGGGCCGTCCTGGCCGGCCGCGCTCCATGCACCGGCCGGCCGCCCCGTCCGCCGCGGCCGGCGCGGCTGGTCCGGCGGCAGCCGCCGCGCCCGGCGCGGGCTCATCCCGCCGGGCGCGGCGCGGGGGGCACGCCGGCCAGCGCCCACTCGATCAGCAGCGGGGGCGGCGCGAACGCCGGGTCGCCGTAGGCGGCGTGCATCGCCCGCAGCACGCCGATCACGGCGGCGGGCCCGGCGTCGGCGAGCATCCGCACCGGGCCGCGCGGGTAGCCGCAGCCGAGCGTCATGGCCGCGTCCACGTCGGCCGGGCTGGCGTAACCGTCGGCGATCATCGCCACCGCGTCGCGCAGGTGCGGGGCCAGCAGCGCGCCGGCCAGCAGGCCGGGGCGGTCGGGCGAGCGGACCGCGCGGATGCCAAGGCGCGCCGCCAGCGACCGGGCCGCCCCGGCGGCCTCCGGGGCGGTGAGCGGGCTCGGGACCAGCTCGGCCAGATCGGCGCGCCCCGGCTCGGGGCCGATCAGGTGCAGCCCGACGGCGTCGGCCGCGCGGCCCGCCGCCCGCGCCGGCCCGAGCACCCCGCCCTCCGGCCCGATCGCGATCACCGCCAGGTCGGACGGCTCCCCCGGATCGCGGGTCACGGCGCATCCGGCGGCGGCGATGAAGCCGGCCAGCCTGGCGGTACGCTCGCTCGCGGCGGCCTGCTCCCCCGGGCCGATGACCGTGACCGTGCGGGGGGGCGGCCCGGCCGGGACGCCCGGCGGGCCGGGCGGCCGGTCCCCGCGCTCCGGCGGCGGGTACTCGTAGAAGCCCGCGCCGCTCTTGCGGCCCACTCGCCCGGCCTCGGCCATCCGGCGCAGCAGCGGGGCCGGAACGTGGCGCGCCTCGCCGAGCTCCCGCCGCAGCACCTCCAGGATCGCCAGCGCCGTGTCCAGCCCGATCAGGTCGAGCAGCGCCAGCGGCCCCATCGGAAGGCCCAGGCCGGCGGTCGCGGCGGCGTCGATGTCCTCCCGCCCCGCGTAGCCGGCCTCCAGCAGGCGGACCGCGTGGTTCAGGTACGGCAGCAGCAGCGCGTTGGCCACGAAGCCGGCCCGGTCGCCGACCAGCACGGGCGTCTTGCCGAGGCGGCGGGCCAGGTCGGCAACCGCCTGCGCCGCGGCCGGGTCGGACAGAACCGTGGTGACGACCTCGACGAGCCGCATCGTCGGCGCCGGGTTGAAGAAATGCATGCCGACGACGCGGCCGGGGCGGGCCGAGCCGGCGGCGATCGCGGTGACCGGCAGCGAGGAGGTGTTCGTGGCCAGGATGGCGTCCGGGCGGCAGCACCGGCCGAGCTCGGCGACCACCTGCTGCTTCAGGGGGAGCCGCTCGGGCACCGCCTCGACGACCAGGTCTGCAGTGGCCGCCTCTTCGATCGCGGTCGCCGGGCGGATCCGCCCGAGGATCCGCCCGTACTCGTCCTCGGCCAGCCTGCCGCGGGACAGCGCGCGGCCCAGCGATCCCCGCACGGCGGCCATGCCCCGGGCGAGCGCGCCGTCGTCGGCCTCGACGGCGATCACCGGGAGCCCGCCGCGCGCGAAGACCTCGGCGATGCCCGCGCCCATCGTGCCCAGCCCGATGACCCCGACCTCGCGAATCTCCATGGCGCGACCCTACCGAGCCACCTGGGCGGGTCCGGCGCCGCCGGCCAGCCGAGCCGCATCAGGTCGCGGACGGCGTCCACGCGGGCGGGCCGGGCGGCGCCCTGGCCGAGCCGCATCAGGTCGCGGACGGCGTCCAGGCGGGCGGGCGGCAGCCCGGCGTAGACGGAGACCTCCTCGGGGCTGGTAAACGGGCCGGCCCTGGCGCGTGCCTGCGCCACCGGGGCCGGTCCCAGATCGCCGCCGGGGGCCAGCTGCCGGAACTCGATCAGCGCGTGCGCGGTGGCCGTCCCCATGATCAGCAGGGCGAGGCCGCCGACGACCGCCGACCCCGGCCCTCCGTTGCGCGGGCGGCTTCCTCCATTACACATCAGCAGGCGCCCGCGGCGGCGGGCTCCCAGTACAGTGGGCTGCCATGCGGCTCGTGATCGCCCGGTGCAGCGTGGACTACGCCGGCCGGCTCGCCGCCCACCTGCCCCCGGCGCTGCGGCTGCTGATCGTCAAGGCGGACGGCTCGGTGCTCGTGCACAGCGACGGCGGCTCGTACAAGCCGCTGAACTGGATGTCACCGCCCTGCAGGCTGACCGAGACCCGGGCGGGCGGCGGCGCGGAATGGGTGGTCACCGGCAGGTCCGGCGAGACCCTGACCGTGCACATCGAGGAATTCGTCAGCGACATGTCGTTCCCCCTCGGCGAGGACCCCGGGCTGGTCAAGGACGGCGTGGAGGCGCACCTGCAGGAGCTGCTGGCCGCCCAGATCCACCTGCTCGGCGAGGGGTGGCGGCTGGTCCGGCGGGAGTACCCGACGCCGATCGGCCCGGTGGACCTGATGTGCCGGGACAGCGTGGGGGCGTCCGTCGCCGTGGAGGTCAAGCGCCGCGGCGAGATCGACGGGGTGGAGCAGCTCAGCAGGTACCTGGACCTGCTCAACCGGGACCCGCTGCTCGCCCCGGTGCAGGGCGTGCTCGCCGCGCAGGAGATCCGGCCGCAGGCGCGCACGCTCGCCCGCGACCGCGGCATCCGCTGCGTGAGCCTGGACTACGACGCGATGCGGGGCGCCGACGACAGGGCCGGGCGGCTCTTCTAGCCCCAGCGCGGCGCCGACCCGTCCGGCGGCTCCACCTCGAGGGCGTTCAGCAAGTAGGAGACCAGCGTGTAGTACCCGCACAGGGTGATCATCTCCACCATTCCCGCGTCCCCGAGCAGCCGCCGGCCCGCCTCGAAGGTCTCCTCGTCGAGCCGGGCGCCCCGGGTCAGCTCGCGAGCGAGGCGGTACACGGTCCGCTCGCCGGGGGATTCGAAGGCCGGATCCTCCCCCCGGGCGATCGCCTCGATCACGGCCTCGCCCACCCCGTGCGCGCGGGTGAGCCCGGCGTGGGCGAACCACTCGAACTCCGCCTTCCACGCCGCGCTCACCGTGAGGATCGCCAGCTCGCGCAGCCGCGGGTCGATGGCCGTGCCGAACCGGAGCTCGGCGCCGAGCCCGCTCAGCCACCCTCCCACCCCCGGGGCGTGCACGAACGCGTTGAACGGGCCGGCCAGGGCGCCGTCGGCGCCGACCACTCCGTCGCCCCGCGAGGCGACGATCTCGTCCCACACCCTCCGGCCCTGCGGGCCGAGGTCGTCATACCGGAGCGGTGGCAGGCGGCTGGGCACGGGGGCGATCCTGGCCGGCGAGGCGGGCCACGTCAATCCGCCGACCGCCCGGGGCAAGCCGGCCGCCCGGCACCCGGCGGTGCGGCGAGCGCGGCCGAGCCGGGCCGGCGAGCCGAGCCGGACTGGGCCGATGCAGGTCAAACCCGGCAGCTCATTGCAGACCAGCAGACAACCGCCGTTCGGGCTAATATCAGGGTGGGGAGGGGGACCGGCATCGTGCGGGAGCATCTGCTGCTTGTGGGGGGCCGCTGGCAGGCGGGCGGTGGCGGCACCGCAGAGGCCGTGAACCCGGCGACCGGCGAGGCGTTCGCGGTGGTCGCGGTGGCCGGTCCGGCCGACGTCGACGCCGCCGTGCGGGCCGGGGCGGCGGCGTTCCCCGCCTGGGCCGCGGCATCGGCGTTCGACCGGGCGACCGCCTGCGAGCGGATCGCTGCCGCCGTCACCGCGCGGCGCGATGAGCTCGCCCGCGCGCTCACCCAGGACCAGGGCAAGCCGCTGGTCGCCGAGGCCTACGACGAGGTCGACGAGCTTGCCGTCTACTTCACGATGGCCGCGCAGGACGCGCGGCGGCTGGCGGGCTCGGCGCCGCCCTCGGTCGCGGCCGGGCGCCGCGTGCTCGTCACCCGGGTCCCGCTCGGGGTGGTCGGCGTGGTCAGCCCGTGGAACTGGCCGTACACGATGGGCGCCGAGCTGATCGCGCCCGCCCTCGCCGCCGGGAACGCCGTCGTCTGGGTGCCCGCGCCGAGCACGACGGCCTGCTCGGCCCTGCTCGCCGAGGTGATCGCGGGGGCGGGCCTGCCCGACGGCGCGTTCAGCTTCGTCCCCGGCCCCGGGCCGGTCGCCGGCGACGCGCTCGTGGCGCACCCGCTCGTGGCCGGCGTCGGATTCGTCGGCTCGGTGGCGACCGGGGCGACGGTGGCGGCCCGGTCGGCGGGCAAGGCCCAGATCCTGGAGCTGGGCGGGAACGGCCCGATGGTGATCCTCTCCGACGCCGACCTCGACCTGGCGGTGCCGGCCGCGCTGGAGGCCGCCTACCTGTGCGCCGGGCAGAGCTGCACGGCGGGCGAGCGGTTCCTGGTTCACCGGGCGGTGCGGGCTGAGTTCACCGAGCGGGTGGTCGAGGCCACCCGGGCACGGGTGCGGCTCGGCGACCCGCTGGATCCGGCGACCACGATGGGGCCGCTGAACAACGAGGCGACGGCGGCCAAGTTCGACCGGCACGTCGCCGACGCCATCGCCCGCGGGGCCCGGGTGTGCTGCGGCGGCCGGCGGGCCCCGGGGTTCCCGACGGCGCTGTACGCGGAGCCCACCGTGCTCGACGGCGTGACGCCGGGGATGGCGATCGAGCGGGAGGAGACGTTCGGCCCGGTGGTCCCGATCGTCGAGGTGTCCTCCGACGAGCAGGCCCTGGCGCTGACCAACGCCTCGCCGTTCGGGCTCACGGCGGCCGTGTTCACCTCGGACCTGGAGCGCGGGCTGGCGTTCGCCGAGCAGGCCCGGGCGGGCTGGGTGAACGTCAACGCCTCCACCAACCTGTGGGAGTCGCACCTGCCGTTCGGCGGCCGCGCGGGGAGCGTCAGCGGCCGGGGCCGGGTCGGCGGGCCGTACCCGATGGAGGCGTTCACCGAGCCGAAGACGATCGTCTACCCCGCGCCGCGCTTCGCCGGCGGCCTGACGGCCGCGGGCAGGCCGGCCGGGGAAGTCAGTGGCAGCGACGACTCAACGGAGAGCGGGGAAGTGTAGCCATGTCCATGCCCAGCGCGCTGGAGATCGCCCGCGCGGCGACGATGAAGCCGATCAGCGAGATCGCCGACGAGATCGGGATCCCGCCCTACTGCGTGCAGCCCTACGGCGAGCACGTCGCCAAGATCGACTTGCGGGCGGTCGAGGCGCTGGCCGATCGCCCGCGGGCCCGGTACGTCGTGGTCACCGCGATCACCCCCACGCCGCTCGGGGAGGGCAAGACGACCACGACCGTCGGCCTCGGCCAGGCGATGCGGCACATCGGCAGGCGCGCGACGATCGCGATCCGCCAGGCGTCGATGGGCCCGACGTTCGGGATCAAGGGCGGGGCGGCGGGCGGAGGCTACAGCCAGGTGGTCCCGTTCGAGACGCTGAACCTGCACCTCACCGGGGACATGCACGCGGTGACCGCGGCGCACAACATGCTGTCGGCGATGGTCGACAACCACCTGTACCAGGGGAACCGGCTCGGCCTGGACCCGCACAACATCACCTGGAGGCGGGTGCTGGACGTCAACGACCGGGCGCTGCGCAACATCGTGATCGGCCTGGGCGCGGCCGGCGACGGGGTGCCCCGGCAGACCGGGTTCGACATCACCGCGGCCTCGGAGGTGATGGCGGTGCTCGCGCTGTCGACGTCGCTGCGGGACATGCGCGCGCGGCTCGGCCGCATCGTGGTCGGCTACACCAAGGCGGGCGAGCCGGTCACCGCCGAGCAGCTGCGGGCGGCCGGGGCGATGGCCGTGATCATGCGGGACGCGATCCGGCCGAACCTGCTGCAGACGCTGGAGAACACGCCGGTCCTCGTCCACGCGGGCCCGTTCGGGAACATCGCGCACGGGAACTCCTCCGTGGTCGCCGACCTGATCGGCATCCACGCGGGGGACTTCCTCATCACCGAGGCCGGGTTCGGCGCGGACATGGGGGCGGAGCGGTTCTTCAACATCAAGTGCCGGGTCTCCGGGCTGCGCCCGGATGCCGCCGTGGTGGTCGCGACCGTGCGCGCGCTCAAGGCGCATTCCGGCAGGCACCGCATCGTGGCCGGCCGGCCGCTGCCCGAGGCGCTGCTGGCCGAGAACCCCGACGAGGTCCACGTCGGCGGCGCGAACCTGCGCAAGCAGATCGAGAACGTGCTCGCGCACGGGGTCACCCCGGTCGTGGCCATCAACGCGATGCCGGGGGACTTCCCCTCCGAGCACCAGGCGATCGCGCAGATCGCCGCGTCGATGGGCGCCCGGTCGGCCGTGTGCACCAACTTCACCGACGGCGGCCAGGGCGCGGCCGAGCTTGCCGAGGCGGTCGCGGAGGCCGCCGACGAGCCGGGCGACTTCAGGTTCCTGTACCCGGAGCAGGCGTCGCTGCGGGAGAAGATCGAGACCGTGGCGACCAGGATCTACGGGGCGGACGGCGTGGAGTACTCCCCGCTGGCCGCCCGGCAGCTGGACGGGTACGAGCGCAACGGGTTCGGCGGGCTGCCGGTCTGCATCGCCAAGACGCACCTGTCGCTGTCGCACGACCCGGCGCTCAAGGGCGCCCCGGCGGGCTGGCGGCTGCCGGTGCGGGAGGTGCGGGCGTCGGTCGGGGCGGGCTTCGTCTACCCGATCTGCGGCGACATGCGCACGATGCCGGGCCTGGGCACGAGCCCGGCGGCCGAGCGGATCGACATCGACGCCGACGGCGAGATCGTCGGGCTGGCGTAGCCGGGCGTGCCAGGCTGGCGGTCGTGACCGAGCAGCCGTCGTACGCCCAGCTGGCGGTCGGGGAGTTCCTGGACGCGGTCGCCGCGCGCCGGGCCGCCCCGGCCGCCGGCTCGGCGGCGGCGCTGACCGTCGCGCTGGCGGCGGCCCTGTGCTCTAAGGCCGCGCGGCTGTCGGACCGGGCGCTGCCCGCCGGGCAGGCCGAGCTCCTGGCCTCGCGGGCCGGCCGGCTCCGCGCGCTGGCGCTGGCCCTCGCGGACCAGGACGCCCGGGCGTATCACGCGGTCATCGAGGCCCAGCGCCGGGCCCGCAGCCCGGCAGGCAGCGGCGCTGCGGGCAAGGCGGAGGCCGCCGCTGGGCCTGCGGGCGGCCCGGATGGCGCGGTGACGCGGGCGCTCTCCGCGGCGGCGGACGTGCCGGCGCGGACCGTCCAGGTTGCCGCCGACGTCACCGCGCTGGCCGCCGAGCTCGCCGCCCGCGGCAACCCCGCGCTCCGCGGCGACGCGGTGACCGCCGCGCTGCTCGCCCAGGCCGGGGCGCGGTCCGCCGCCGTGCTGGTCGAGATCAACCTGGCCGGCGCGGACGCCGACCCGCGCCTGGAGCGGGCCCGCGCGCTGCTCGGCCGGATCGCCGGTCAGGTCGCGGCCGCGCCGGGCTGACCAGGGCCGGGCAGCCACGCCGGCCGGCCTGGGCAGCCACGCCGGCCGGCCCGGGCAGGGCGCGGCCGGCTAGGCGCCGAGCAGGTGCGCGTTGACGGCGCGGGCACGTTCCGCCAGGTCCGGCACCTCCACCACGGTCACACCCCGCCGCTCCAGCCAGACGCCCCCGCCGCCGGGCTGGAACACCGGCGGCTCCCGCCAGGCGATCACCACCCGGCGCAGGCCGCTGGCCGCGATCAGCTCGGCGCACGAGGCCGGCCGCGAGGCCCGCCGCAGGCACGGCTCCAGCGAGGAGTAGAGCGTGGCGCCGGCCAGGCTCGCGCCCGCGTCGCGCGCCCGGCGCAGCGCGACCTCCTCGGCATGGTCCCGCGGGTCGGCGGCCCGGGAGTAGCCGGCGGCTATCACCTCGCCGTGGGCGTCCACGAGGACGGCGCCGACCGAGAACGCGGTGCTCGACTGCGGGCAGCGCCGGGACAGCTCGACCGCCTCGGCCAGCCAGCGCCGGTCGGCCGCCGGGTGACCGGGCGCCCGGGCACCGCCCGGCGCCACGCCGCCCGGCGCCACGCCGCCCGGCGCCACGCCGCCCGCCGCCACGCCGCCCGCCGCCACGCCGCCCGCCGCCACGCCGCCCGCGTCGTCCCGAGCCTTGCCGCGCTCTGCGGGCAGGCCCGATCCCGGCTCGCCCATCGCCCCCGCCACCTGCCTCCCCGCCCTGCCTCGAGACCTGCCTCGTGACGTGCGACGATACCAACCTGCCGGCCGGCCCGGGGCGCCGCCGCCACGCCGACCGCCCGCCGCCGGGCAGCACGTATCGCCGCCGGGCCAGACGGTGATTTACTGGCTCACGACGGGATTGCCCGTTCACGACAGCCACGCGAACTGCCCGGAGGAGGGTGGAGGCGGCCATGGCGACCACGACGCGCGGCCGGATGGCCCAGGCCGGCACGGTCAGGACCTTCGACTCACTGAACCCGGCGACGTCGGAGCCGGTGGCTACCTTCCCCGTCTGCGGCGAGGACGAGGTGAGCCAGGCCGTCGCCCGCGCCCGCGCGGCAGCCGGATGGTGGTCCGGGCTGGGCTGGAAGGAGCGGCGGATCCGGCTGCTGGCCTGGAAGTCCTACCTGACCAGGTACATCATGCGACTTGCCGAGCTGGTCCACGCCGAGACCGGCAAGCCGGTGGCCGACGCCCAGCTGGAGATCCTGCTGGCGATCGTGCACATCGACTGGGCGGCGAAGAACGCCCGCCGCGTGCTCGGCCCGCGCCGCGTCCGCAGCGGCCTGGTCGCCATCAACCAGGCCTCGTCGGTGGAGTACCACCCGCTCGGCGTCGTGGGGGTGATCGGGCCGTGGAACTACCCGGTCTTCACGCCGATGGGGTCGATCGCCTACGCGCTCGCGGCCGGAAACGCGGTGGTGTTCAAGCCGAGCGAGTTCACGCCAGCGACCGGCACCTGGCTGGCCGACTCGCTCGCCTCGGTCATCCCCGACCACCCGGTGCTGCAGGTCATCACCGGGTTCGGCGAGACCGGCCAGCACCTCGCGCGGAGCGGCGTGGACAAGATCGCGTTCACCGGGTCGTCGAGGACGGCGAGGAAGGTGATGGCGGCCTGCGCGGAGAACCTGACCCCGATGGTCGCCGAGTGCGGCGGCAAGGACGGGATGCTGGTCGCCGCCGACGCCGACCTGGACGCAGCGGCCGACGCCGCGGTCTGGGGCGCGATGTCCAACGCCGGGCAGACCTGCATCGGCGTCGAGCGCGTCTACGTCGTCCAGGACGTGTACCACACGTTCCTTGAGAAGCTCACCGAGCGAGTCGGAAGGCTGCGCCCCGGCGACGACCGCGAGGCCGACTACGGCCCGATGACCATGCCCGGCCAGCTGGAGGTCGTCGAGCAGCACATCGCCGACGCGATGGCCTGCGGCGGCCGGGCCGTGGCCGGGGGGCTCGGCAGCATCCGCAAGCCGTACGTCGGCCCGGTGATCCTGGCCGACGTGCCGGAGACCTCGGCCGCGGTCACCGAGGAGACGTTCGGGCCGACGATGACGGTCAGCCCCGTGGCCGACCTGGATGAGGGGGTGCGGCGCGCCAACGCCGTGCGCTACGGCCTGGGCAGCAGCGTGTTCAGCCGGAACCGGCGCGCGGCGATGCGAGCGGCCCGGGCGCTGCGCAGCGGCATGACCTCGGTCAACGCGGTGATCGCCTACGCGAGCGTGCCGGCGCTGCCGTTCGGCGGGGTCGGCGAGTCGGGCTTCGGGCGCATCCACGGCCCGGGCGGCCTGCGCGAGTTCGCCGCGGCCAAGGCGATCACGCGCCAGCGCATGAAGCCGATGGTCAACCTGACCTCGTTCAGCAGGACCGACGCGGACCTGAAGAAGATCATGACGGTGGCGACCATGCTGCACGGCCGCCGGTACACGCCGGGCCGGGGCCGACGGGCCCGGTGAACGGCCGGCGGGCCCGGTGAACGAGCCGCTCCGGGGCCACCGCCGCCCGGATCCGTCCCGGCCGCGGCCCCGGGCCGGCCCGGGGCCGGGCTAACCCGCGCCCGCCAGGGCCAGGTCGGACGGCTCGATCGCGGCCAGCGGCGCCCGCCCGGAAATCAGGTCCGCGGCCCGCTCGGCGAGCGCGATGACCGGAGCGTTGGTGTTGCCCCGCGGCACCGTCGGCATGACGGAGGCGTCCACCACGCGCAGGCCCTCCACGCCGCGGACCCGCAGCTCGGTGTCGACCACTCCGGCCACCCGGCCCGCGTCCAGCTGCGCCCGGCCGGTCATGGCGCAGGTGCCGACCGGGTGGTAGATCGTCGTCACGGCCCGCCGGACGAACTCGCGAAGCTCGGCGTCGCCCCGCAGGTCGGGGCCCGGTTCCAGCTCGGAGCCGGTCATCTTGCGCAGCGGCCGGGCCGCTGCGATCTGGCGGGCCATGCCGATCGCGGCGACCAGCGCGCCGAGGTCGGCCCTGTCCGCCAGGTACGCCGGGTCGATCAGCGGCTTGTGCCTCGGGTCCGCGCTGCGCAGCGTGATCCGGCCCCGGCTGCGCACGTCGACGAGCGTGACCAGGATGGACATGCCGCGGTCGGTCGGGTCGGCGAGGCCGCCGTCGCGGAACGGCACCGGGAGCACGTGCCACTGGATGTCCGGCGCGGGGAGCCCGGGATCGGTGCGCGCGAAGCCCCCGGACTGGGCGATGTTCGTGGTCATCGGCCCGCCGTGGGTGAGCTGCCAGCGCAGCAGGTTGAGCGGGCCGGCCAGCTCGGCGAGGCTGCGGACCCTGGGAGTGGACCACAGCGCGGCCACGACCGGGTGGTCGGACAGGTTGGCGCCCACTCCCGGGCTGTCCGCGATGACCGGGATGCCGTGCTCGCGCAGGTGGTCGGCCGGGCCGATGCCGGAGAGCATGAGCAGCTGCGGGCTGTTGACCGCGCCGCCGGCCAGGATCACCTCCGCGCCGGCCCGCACCACGTGCTCGGCCCCCCGGTGCAGGTACCGCACCCCGGTCGCCCGGCCGTTGTCGATCACCACCGAGGTGACCAGCGCGTCGGTCTGGACGGTCAGGTTCGGGCGGTCCCGCACCGGGTGCAGGTACGCGTCGGCGGCCGAGCACCGCCTCCCGCCGGACTGGGTGACCTGGTAGAACCCGACGCCGTCCTGCTCGGCGCCATTGAAGTCGGGGTTCGCGGCCGCGCCCGCGTTCACCGCGGATTCGACGAACGCCGCGGGCGCGGCCGACTTGTACGGGGCGTCGACCACCGACAGCGGGCCGGACGCGCCGTGGTAGGCGGAGGCGCCCCGCGAGTTGCGCTCCGCGCGGATGAAGTAGGGCAGCAGGTCGTTGTAGCCCCAGCCGTCACAGCCGTACTCGTCGCGCCAGGTGTTGTAGTCCAGCTTGTTGCCGCGGATGTAGATCATCGCGTTGATCGACGACGACCCGCCGATCACCCGGCCGCGCGGCCAGTAGACGACCTGGCCGTCGGCCCGGTCCTGGGGGACCGTCCGGTAGCCCCAGTCGTAGGACGTCTGCCAGAGCAGGTTCAGCGCCGCGGGAATGCGGATCTCGTCGGCGGTGTCCGGCGGGCCGGCCTCGAGCAGCAGCACGTCTACCGACGGGTTCTCGCTGAGGCGGCCTGCCAGGACGCATCCGGCGCTCCCGGCGCCCACGATCACGTAGTCGTACACCGCTGCTCCCGACCCTGCTCCGAGCGATCCAGGTCACACCCTACTGGTTTGTACCAGAACCGCCGGGGCGCAGCCAGGCCGTCAGCGCGGCGGCGGCGGCGGCCACGGCCGAGGCGGGTTCCCGGCAGCGGTCGCCCCGGCAGGCCGGCGGGCGGGCGGCCCGTTACGGTGGATGCCATGCCCAAGGACCGTGACAAGCCCGTGGTGCTCTCGCGCATCTATACCCGCACGGGCGACGATGGCACGACCGCGCTCGGCGATGGCAGCCGGGCGCCGAAGACCGACCCGCGGCTGGCCGCCTACGCCGACGTGGACGAGGCCAACAGCGCCATCGGCGTGGCCGTCACCATGGGGAACCTGCCCGCGGACCTGGTGGGCCTGCTGACCCGGATCCAGAACGAGCTGTTCGATGTCGGCGCCGACCTGTGCAACCCGGTCACCCCCGATCCCCCGTACCCGCCCCTGCGGGTCGACGCGGGCTACATCGAGGGCCTGGAGCGGGCGTGCGACGCCTACAACAACGGGCTGCCCGTGCTGCGCAGCTTCGTGCTGCCCGGCGGCACTCCCGGGGCGGCGCTCCTGCACCTCGCCCGGACGGTGGTGCGGCGGGCCGAGCGGAGCGCGTGGGCGGCGGCGCAGGCGCACGGCGAGGCCGTCAACCCGCTCGCCGCGGCGTACCTGAACCGCCTGTCCGACCTGCTGTTCATCCTCGCCCGGGTCGCCAATGCCCAGGCCGGCGACGTGCTCTGGAAGCCCGGCGGCCAGAGGTAGCGCCGGGCGCCCCGCGGCCGCTCAGCAGGGGCCGGGGAACCGCGCCTGGGGCGCCGCCTCCAGCCAGGCCAGCAGGCCGGTCAGCGCGTCGGGGCTGAGCGCGAGCCAGAACGCCGCCCCGGCGCCGGCCTCCGCCCGGACCACCGTCGTGAGCGGGTCGCCGACCAGGTACCGGGCGACCAGCCGCAGTGACCGCCGGTCAAAAACGGCGTCGGGCCGCAGCCCGACGCCGTACGAGCGGTACCAGCAGAGCCGGCCGGTCTCGTAGACCGCGACGCCGGGCCGCCAGCGCGTGTCCTTGTCGCCGCGCAGGGCGCAGTCGACCGCCCCCCCGGAATGGCGGATCGCGATCAGGCGGGTGGCCAGGACCAGCGCGGCGCCCATGACGGCGAGCGCCACGACGGCGGCGGCCCAGGCGATGATCGTCAGATCGCTGGCCACTCGCCGCCCCCCGGCCGGTCCCCGTCAGCCCTGGTCGCCGGCGGCCCGGAGCTGCGCCCTGAGATAGCCGGCCCGCTCGGACTCCGCCCCGCCGGCCCCGCCGGACGCCTCGGCGAGCTCGGCCCGCGCGGTGGCCCGGTCCACGTCGGTGCCAAGCACGGCCTGGCGGGCCAGGATCGACACGTTGTCATCGGCGACCGACAGGAAGCCGCCCGCCACCGCGGCCTGGATCCAGCCGCCAGGCCCGGACGGCCGCTCGCGCGGCAGGATCGCCACGACGCTGCCGGGCGCCAGGATGCCCAGCACCGGCGTGTGGCCGGTGAGCACGCCGATGTCGCCCTCAAGCGTCTTGGCGACCACCTCGTCGGCGGTCCCCGCCCACACCTCGCCTTCGGGGACGACCAGCTTCACGTGCAGCACTGTGCCTCCTCGCGGACAGGGGGCGGGACGCGGGGTCGGCCGGGCGGCGGGCAGCCGCGCGGCGCAGGCCGCCCGGGCCGCCTCACGCCCGCTCCAGTTCCCTGGCCTTGCGCTCCACGTCGTCGATCCCGCCGCACATGAAGAACGCCTGCTCCGGCACGTGGTCGTACTTGCCCTCGGCGATCGCCTTGAACGAGGCCACCGTCTCATCCAGCGGCACGAACGCGCCCTCGATGCCGGTGAACTGCTCGGCGACGTACATCGGGTGGGACAGGAACCGCTCGATCCGCCTGGCCCGCTGCACGGTCACCTTGTCCTCCTCCGACAGCTCGTCGATGCCGAGGATCGCGATGATGTCCTGCAGTTCCTTGTACCGCTGGAGGATCCGCTGGACCTCCCGGGCCACGTCGTAGTGCTCCTGGCCGATGTACTTCGGGTCCAGGATCCGCGAGGTCGAGTCCAGCGGGTCGACCGCCGGGTAGATCCCCTTCTCGGTGATCGCCCGCGAGAGCACCGTGGTCGCGTCCAGGTGGGCGAAGGTGGTGTGCGGCGCCGGGTCGGTGATGTCGTCGGCGGGCACGTAGATCGCCTGCATCGAGGTGATCGAGTGGCCGCGGGTCGAGGTGATCCGCTCCTGGAGCTGGCCCATCTCGTCGGCGAGCGTCGGCTGGTACCCCACCGCCGAGGGCATGCGGCCGAGCAGCGTGGAGACCTCCGAGCCCGCCTGGGTGAACCGGAAGATGTTGTCGATGAACAGCAGCACGTCCTGCTTCTGGACGTCGCGGAAGTACTCGGCCATGGTCAGCGCCGACAGGGCCACCCGGAGCCTGGTGCCGGGCGGCTCGTCCATCTGCCCGAACACCAGCGCGGTGTCGGCGATGACGCCGGACTCGGTCATCTCCAGGAACAGGTCGTTCCCCTCCCGGGTCCGCTCCCCCGCCCCGGCGAAGACCGAGACGCCGCCGAAGTTCTTGGCGACCCGGCGGATCATCTCCTGGATCAGGACGGTCTTGCCCACGCCGGCGCCGCCGAACAGGCCGATCTTGCCGCCGGAGACGTACGGCGTGAGCAGGTCGATGACCTTGATGCCGGTGACGAACATCTCGGTCTTCGGCTCGAGCTGGTCCAGCGGCGGCGCGGGGCGGTGAATCGGCCACCGCTCGGTGACCGTGAGCGAGGCGGTCGGCACGTCCAGCGTCTCGCCGAGCACGTTGAACACGTGGCCCTTGGTCACGTCGCCGACCGGGACCGAGATCGGCGCCCCGGTGTCGGTGACGGCGGCGCCCCGCACCAGGCCGTCGGTCGGGCGCATCGAGATCGCCCGGACCATGTTGTCGCCGATGTGCTGGGCGACCTCCAGGGTCAGCGTGCTGGTCCGCCCGCTGACCGTGACGTCGACCCGCAGCGCGTTGTAGATCTCCGGCATCTGGTCGGCCGGGAACTCGACGTCGACGACGGGGCCGATCACCCGGGCGACGCGGCCGGCGCCGGGGGCGCCGGCCTGCTCGCCGGCGGCTGGGGTCTGCGCGGTGGTGGTCATGACGGTTCCCTAGCTCCCACTGATCGTCTCGGCCAGCGCGTTCGCGCCGCCCACGATCTCGCTGATTTCCTGGGTGATCTCGGCCTGCCTGGCCTTGTTGGCTTCCCTGGTGAGCGCCTCGAGCAGCTCGTTGGCGTTGTCGGTCGCCGACTTCATCGCCCGCCGCCGGGCGGCGATCTCGGCCGCGGCCGAGTCGAGCAGGGCGTGGAAGACGCGGCTCTCCACGTACCACGGCAGCAGCGCGTCGAGCACCTTCTCCGGCGAGGGCTCGAAGTCGTAGACCGGGATCGCCCGCCGGTCCTCCCGCTCGGCGATCTCCAGCGGGAGGAGCCGGCGGACCGCCGGCCGCTGGGTGAGCATGGAGACGAACTCGGTGTGGACCACGTAGATCTCGTCCACCCCGCCCTCGCTGGCGTTCCGGCCGAACGACTCAAGCAGCGCGCTCGTGATCGCGGCGGCGTCGGCACTGGACGGGGTGTCGGAGAAGCCGCTCCACTGCGCCGCCATCGGCCGCTCGCGGAAGCGGTGCCACGCGATCCCCTTGCGCCCGCTCACGTAGGTGACCGGCTCGACGCCCCGCTCGCCCAGCAGGGCGGCCAGGCCCGCCGCCTCGCGGATCACCGTCGCGTTGTACCCGCCGCAGAAGCCCCGGTCGCTGGTGAGGATCAGCACGGCGGCCCGGGACGGGTGCTCCGGCTGGGTGGTCAGCGGATGGCGGATGCTCGACGACCGGCTGACCACTGCCTCGACGGCCGCGGTCAGCTCGCGCGCGTAGGGGGCCGCCGCGCGGAGGCGCTGCTGCGCCTTCAGGATCCGCGAGGACGCGATGAGCTCCTGCGCACGGGTGATCTTGGCCGTGGACTTGACCGTGGCGATCCGCCGCCTGACCGCGCGAAGCTGGGCTCCCATCGGGCTACTTCTTCTCCGCCGCCGGGACGTGCCTGACGACCTGCTCCTGGGTGATCTGCCCGGTGCCGATCGGCTCGGCGGGCTCCTCGCTCACCAGCATCCGGCCGCCGCGCGTCTGGAACGTGCGCCGGAACTGATCGACCGCGTCCTTCAGGGCCGTCGCGGTGTCGTCGGACAGGTCGCCGGTCTCGGCGATCGCCCGGAAGATCCCGGGGTGGTGGCGGTCGAGGTAGCCGAGGAACTCGTCCTCGAACCGCCGGATGTCCTCGATCGGCACGTCGTCGAGCTGGCCCGTGGTGCCGGCCCAGACCGAGGCGACCTGCCGCTCCACCGGGAACGGGCTGTACTGCGGCTGCTTGAGCAGCTCCACCAGGCGGGCGCCGCGCTCCAGCTGGGCCCGCGAGGCGGCGTCCAGGTCCGAGGCGAACGCGGCGAACGCCTCCAGGTCGCGGTACTGCGACAGCCCGAGGCGGAGCGTGCCGGCCACCTTCTTCATGGCCTTGACCTGGGCGTTCCCGCCGACCCGGGAGACCGAGATGCCGACGTTGATGGCCGGGCGGACGCCGGAGTTGAACAGGTCGGTCTCCAGGAAGATCTGCCCGTCGGTGATCGAGATGACGTTGGTCGGGATGTAGGCCGAGACGTCGTTCCCCTTGGTCTCGATGATCGGCAGGCCGGTCAGCGAGCCGCCGCCCATCTCGTCGGAGAGCTTCGCGCAGCGCTCCAGGAGCCGCGAGTGCAGGTAGAACACGTCCCCGGGGTAGGCCTCGCGGCCCGGCGGCCGGCGCAGCAGCAGCGAGATCGCCCGGTACGCCTCCGCCTGCTTGGTCAGGTCGTCGAAGATGATCAGCGCGTGCTTGCCCTGGTACATCCAGTGCTGCCCGATCGCCGACCCGGTGTAGGGGGCGATGTACTTGTAGCCGGCCGGGTCGGATGCCGGGGCGGCCACGATCGTGGTGTACGCCATCGCGCCGGCGTCCTCCAGCGACTGCCGCACCTGGGCGATCGTCGATCCCTTCTGGCCCACCGCGACGTAGATGCAGCGGACTTGCCGGGCCGGGTCGCCCGACTCCCAGTTCGCCCGCTGGTTGATGATCGTGTCGATCGCGATCGCGGTCTTGCCGGTCTGCCGGTCGCCGATGATCAGCTGCCGCTGGCCGCGCCCGATCGCGGTCATCGCGTCGATCGCCTTGATGCCGGTCTGCAGCGGCTCCTTGACCGGCTGCCGCTGGACCACGCTCGGCGCCTGCAGCTCCAGGGCGCGCAGCTCGGTCCCCTCGATCGGGCCCTGGCCGTCGAGCGGCTGGCCGAGCGGGCCGACCATGCGGCCGAGGAAGCCGTCCCCGACCGGGACCGAGAGCACCTCGCCGGTCCGCTTGACCCGCTGGCCCTCCTCGATCCGGGAGAAGTCGCCGAGGATGACC
>JAJPIV010000089.1 GCA_021324595.1 Actinomycetota bacterium
ACCCAGCGGCCCACCCAGAAGGCGATGGGCCAGGGCGCGCTGCGGTCGCAGATGGACGTGCGGATCTGCTTCCGGGTCCGCGAGCGCAAGGACGTGGACCTGGTCCTGGGCCAGGGCATGCTCGCCGCCGGGTGGCGCGCCCACACCCTGAACGCCCCCGGCAAGTTCCTGATCTCCGCTCCCGAGCACGACACCCCGCGCCGCGCCCGCGCCTACCTGCTCAGCGACCAGGCCGTCGCGGACACCGCAACCCGGCACGCGGGCACCAGGCCACCATTGGACGAGGCGTCCTTGCATGCTGTCGAGGAACGCTCCCAGGCGCGCCCAGACGCGCCAGCCAACCTGGCCGGCACCGACTATGAGGCCGGGACCCGTGGCTTGCCTGGCGAGGACCGGGACTCACCGGGCGCGCTGCTGTGGCTCGCGCTGTGCGTCGCGCCCCCGCAGGGCGCCGACATCGCTGAGCTGATGAGCGCCAGCGGCATGACCCGGCCCACCCTGTACCGGCACCTGGCCGAGCACGCCCGGGCAGGCCGCGCGGTCCAGGTCAGCCGCGGGCGGCGGCGCGCCGCCACCACCGACGAGCCCAAGGCGCGGTGAGGGCCGTTGCCGCATGTCTCGTCTCACCCCTCGCGCGCGTCTGCACGCGGCAGCCGCGAGCAAGCGGCGATGAAGCAACCGCGCGAGACAACCCCGCCACAACCATGGAAGGAAGGTGATGCACGCTGATCTACACGACCGGTACCACCTGGACCTTGCACGTCGGCGACGCCTGTGAGGTGCTCGCATCGATGCCGGACGGGTTCGCCGACTGCATCGTGACCAGCCCGCCGTACTGGGCCAAGCGCGACTACGGCGTCGCGGGCCAGTACGGCCACGAACCGGACCCAGGCGGGTATGTGGAGACGCTCGTGCGGGTGTTCCGCGAGGCCCGCCGGGTCCTGGCAGCCGAGGGGACTTGCTGGCTCAACCTCGGCGACTCCTACTCAGCCGGCAGCGCGTCCATCAGCGGCCTGCACGCATACGTCGGCGCTAGCCTGGCCGGGCGCCAGGCGCCGGGCATGGGCGCGAAGAACCTGCTCGGCCTGCCCTGGCGGGCCGCGCTGGCCCTGCAGGACGACGGGTGGATCATCCGCAACGCGATCATCTGGCACAAGCCGAACGCCATGCCCGAGTCCGTGCGCGACCGGCTCAACTGCCGGTACGAGCTGATCTTCCTGCTGGTTAGGTCCCGGCACTACTGGTTCGACCTTGACCCGATCCGGGTGCCGCACGCCACCGCCCGCCCGGCACGGGACTGCGCGCACTCCCGCGGCGGCGCCGGCGTTCGCCGCCCGCCCAGCTACCCGGCAGCCGGCCGGCACCCCGGGGACGGCAGGCCCAGCGGCAACCGGCCTGGCGGCAGCCGGCGGCAGAAGTACGGCCCGCACGCCAGGGAGGTGATTGCCGCGCGGCGCTACGGCGAGGGCCGCGGCGGCAGGGCGCACCCGAACGGCCGCAACCCCGGCGACGTCTGGCCGGTGCCCACCCGCCCTTACCGGGGACCGCACTTCGCCGCGTTCCCGCCCGAGATCCCCTCGCGTTGCATCAAGGCCGGGTGCAAGCCCGGCGGCATGGTGCTCGACCCGTTCTGCGGCACCGGCACCACCGGCCTCGCTGCACTCGCGCTGGGCCGCCGGTTCACCGGCATCGACCTGAACCCGGCGTTCGCGGAGCTTGCCGCCGGGCGGCTGCGACGAGCAGCCGATGCCGCGCCCGGCAGCGGCAGCCGGGACGGCACCGGCCCCGGGGACGGCACCTGGTGACTGGCGCGGAGAAGCCGCGAGCTGGCGGCAACACGCAGCGGCAATGCCCGGTCCCGGTTGCCGCCGCAGCACGGAGAAGGCGCGGAAATAGCGGGTGCCCGGCTCCTCCCAAATCGTGCCCCGGAGCGTACCCTCCCAGGCCCGGAGCAGGCCCGGGCCGGGCACCGCGGCGGACGCAACGTCACGGCACCGGCCGAAGACCCGTCCGGGTGGTGCTGCCGGACGAGCCGCCACGGCTCACCCCGGCAGCGGCCCGGGTCCTGCTCCGGGTACTGGTCAAGGCCCGAGCCAGGCAGGAAGGAGACCGCCAGATGACAGCCCACCAGACCAGCCGGACACCCACCGGGAGGGAGGAATGAGCGTCATCCGGTTCGCGTCCTGGGGCCGGGTGTCCACCGAGGATCGGCAGGACCCCGAGTCCTCCCGCGCCTGGCAGCGCGCCCGCGCAATCTCGCTCATCGAGCCGCACGGCGGCCAGATTGTCGCCGAGTTCTTCGACATCGACAAGTCCCGGTCCATCCCGCCGCAGCGCCGGCCCGAGGCCAGCAAGCTGCTGACCGCACTTGCCGACCCGGCACGCGGGTTCGACGCGGTGGTGGTTGGCGAGCCGCAGCGGGCGTTCTACGGCAACCAGTTCGGCAACACCTTCCCGCTGTTCGCCCACTACCGGGTGCCGCTGTGGGTGCCCGAGGTGGGCGGGCCGATCGACCCCGACAACGAGGCCCACGACCTGATCATGAGCGTGTTCGGCGGCGTGTCCAAGGGCGAGCGCAACCGCATCCGCGTCAGGGTCCGCACTGCCATGGCCACCCAGGCCCAGATCGAGGGCCGCTACCTCGGCGGCCGGCCGCCCTACGGCTACCGGCTGATCGAGGCCGGCCCGCACCCCAACCCGGCCAAGGCAGCCGACGGCAAGCGGCTGCACGCGCTTGCGATCGATGAGGCAGCCGCCGCGATGGTGCGGCGGATCTTCGCCGAATTCCTCTCCGGCGCCGGCTTGTACGCGATCGCCGAGCACCTGACCCGTGACGGCATCCCCTGCCCCTCAGCCCACGACCCCGGCCGCAACAAGCACCGCTGCGGGGTCGCCTGGTCCAAGTACGCGATCCGCGCGATCCTCACCAACCCCCGCTACACCGGCCGCCAGGTCTGGAACCGGCAGCGCAAGGACGAGGTGCTCATCGACGTCCACGACGTGGCGCTGGGCCACATGACCAAGATGAGATGGAACGAGGCGGACAAGTGGATCTACTCCGACGAGCCCGCCCACCCGCCGATCATCGACGACGACACCTTCGCCAAGGCCCAGGAACTGCTGACCGCCCGGCGCGGCAGCCCACCCGAGCACAAGCCCCACCGATCCAGGCACGACTACATCCTGCGCGGCCTGCTGTACTGCGGCGTCTGTGGCCGCCGCATGCAAGGCCACTGGGCCAACGCCGCGCCCTACTACCGATGCCGGTTCCCCGCCGAGTACGCCCTCGCCAACCGGGTCGATCACCCGCTCAACGTGACACTCCGCCAGGACGCAGTGCTCGGCCCCCTGGACAACTGGCTGGCAGGCAAGTTCGAGCCCCGCCACCTACCCGCGACCATCGACGAACTGGCCGCCGCCGCGACGATCCCGGAGCGAGCGCAGCCGGCCGCCGAGGACAACACCGAGGCCAGCATCGCCGACTGCGACCACAGGCTCGCCGAGTACCGGGCCGCCCTCGACGCAGGAGCCGACCCCGCCAGCGTCGCGAAGTGGATCACAGAGACCGAGGCCGAGCGCGCCCGGCTCCGCGCGCTCGCCCGCCCGGCGACCCCACGACCATCGATGACCAGGCAGGAGATCGAATCGACCGCGAATGCGCTGGCTGACCTGCTCGCCGTCATCCGCGACGCTGACCCGCACGACAAGGCCGAGATCTACACCCGCCTCGGCCTGAAGCTCACCTACCAGCCAGCCGACTTGACCGTTCGAACAGAGGTGGACATGATGAGCGCTGCTCAGCATTGGCTTTTCGAGCGTGTCCGAGGGGGGACTTGAACCCCCATGCCCTTAACGGGCACTAGCACCTCAAGCTAGCGCGTCTGCCTATTCCGCCACCCGGACTCCGCTGTCCGCGGCCCTGACCGCTCCAGCCGCCCCACGATAGCAAATCCGGGCCTCGCCACGCGAGGGGCAGCGGGCCACTGCCCGGCACGGCGGGCGCCGCCCGCAGGCCATGCCGGGCACCGTCCGCCCGCGCCGGGCATTGCTGCCGGGCGCACTGGCACGGTCCGCCCGCGCCGGGCACTGCCGGCGGGCACGCCGGGCATTGTCGCCCCTGGGCCCGGGGCGCCGACCCGGGCCATGCGCTGCCCGCCAGGCGGTGCGGGATGACAGTATGTCCGGGTGACCATCACGGCGCGCCAGGAGGTCGCGGGCCTGGCCAGCGACCTGATCAGGATCGACACGTCCAACCCTGGAGATGACACCGGGCCGGGCGAGCGCGCCGCCGCCGAGCACGTGGCCGGCCTGCTGGCCGAGGTCGGCCTCGAACCGGCCCTGTTCGAGTCCCGCCCGGGCCGGGCCAGCGTGGTGACGCGGATCGAGGGGGAGGATCCCGCGCGGCCCGCGCTGCTGCTCCACGGCCACCTGGACGTGGTGCCGGCCGAGCCGGCCGACTGGCGGGTCCACCCGATGTCGGGGGAGATCGGCGACGGCTGCGTCTGGGGGCGCGGCGCGGTGGACATGAAGGACATGGACGCGATGATGCTCGCGGTGGCCAGGCAGCGGATGCGCGAGGGGCGCCGCCCGCCGCGCGACGTCGTGCTCGCGTTCGTGGCCGACGAGGAGGCCGGCGGCCACCTGGGCGCCGGCTGGCTGGTCGACCACCACCCGGAGCTGTTCGACGGCGTCACCGAGGCGGTCGGCGAGGTCGGCGGATTCAGCACGGTGATCGGCGGCCAGCGCATGTACCTGGTGCAGACCGCGGAGAAGGGGATTGCCTGGCTGCGCCTGCGCGCCAGCGGGACGGCCGGCCACGGCTCGATGCTCCAGCCGGAGAACGCGGTGACCGAGCTGGCCGAGACGGTCGCGCGGATCGGGCGCCATGAGTGGCCGGTGCGCCTGACCCCGACCGTCGCCGCCTTCCTGACGGCTGCGGGCGAGGCGCTCGGGACCGGCTTCCGGGAGAACGAGCCGGCGGCCCTGCTCGCCAAGCTCGGCCCGGTCGCCCGCATGATCGGCGCGACGCTGACCAACACGGCGAACCCCACCATTCTCTCGGCCGGCTACAAGGTGAACGTCGTGCCCCAGCACGCCACCGCCCAGATCGACGGCCGGTTCCTGCCGGGCCATGAGGAGGAGTTCCTCGCCGAGCTGGACGGGCTGCTCGGCCCCGGGGTGCGGCGTGAGTTCATCAACCGGGCGGCCGCGGTGGAGACGACCTTCGACGGGCCGCTGTGCGGGGCGATGACCGCCGCGCTGCTGGCCGCCGACCCGCAGGCGCGGGTGGTGCCGTACTGCCTGTCCGGCGGGACCGACGCGAAGGCGTTCAGCAGGCTCGGCATCCGGTGCTTCGGGTTCGCGCCGCTGCGGCTGCCGCCGGAGCTGGACTTCACCGCGATGTTCCACGGCGTGGACGAGCGGGTGCCGGTCAGCGCGCTGGAGTTCGGCGTCGAGGTGCTCGACCGCTTCATCGACCTGAGCTGACCGGGACGGCTCCGCATCCCGCGCCCAGCCCGCCGGGCGCGGTGCTTTCGGGGTGTCTGACTTGCGCCAGCCGCCGCGACGCGCAGAATGGCGATAACGAAGTGTAATTGAATCGCTACATACAGGTACTTAGCTGGGCGTTCGGCGGCGCCGCGAGCGGGCGGTCCGCGAGGAAACGAGCAAGGAGCGAGGATGAACGGCTGGGAGACCGTGGTGGCGGGACACGCCGCGCTCGGCTTCAGCGCCACGTCGGCGCTGATCCCGGATCTCGGACCCGGCTCGGTGGCCGGGTTCACGGTCGGACTTGCGCTGGCCGGGCTCTGCGTCGCGATGCTGGACCGGCGGCACGACGACTGGATGCGCACGCCGTCCGGCCCGGGCCGTTCGGATCGGCGGCAGCCAGGCTCGCCGGCACGGGGCCGTGGCGCTGCCCTGCCGCCCCGCCCGTGGCAGCCGGCCCGCCCCGTGCGCGGCGCGCTCGGCGAGTGCCCCGCTGCCCTGGCCAGCGCGGGCCCTCCGCCGTGGCGGAGCGAGGACTCGCATCCCTACCCGAGGCGGCCAGGGCCCGGGCCGGGCCTGCCCGGCCTGACCGGCCAGGTCCGGGCCGCGCCGTCAGCGCCGCGGGACGACCCCGACCCGTCCGGCGCGAGCCCGCCGGCCCACCAGGACAGCTGCGCAGCCGAGGTCAGGCCGGGCCGGCGGCGGTCGCGCGTCAGACAGCGCCTGGACACGCTGCTCGCGGACATGCTCGGCGACGACACCGATGAGCCCGCCCAGCCGGGCGGGCCGGCCCGGGCGGGTCAGCCGGGCGCTGCGGGCGGACCCGGCGGCCACGAGGATCCGGGCCCGCGCCGCGCCCCCGGCTCTGGCGCCCCGCGCGGCGAGCCGGACGGCAGTGGCCGGCATGGCGAGCCCGATGAGGGCTTCTGGGGCCCGGACAAGCCCTCCCGCCCCTACCGGAGCAGGCACGGCCTGCCCGGCCCCGTCAGGCAGGAGGGGTGCCCGGATGGGCGCCGAAGCGCGCCGCGCCACGCCGCGCCGCCCGCCGGGTTCAGCGCGCGGTGGCCCGGGCGTGCCGCCCGCCCGGCCTGGTGACCCGCCCGGTCAGCGGGCGCCCGCCGTGGCCCGGGCAGCACCTGGCCGTATGATCCTGCGGCGCAGCGTCGCGGTCCGGCTGCCATCAGCGAAGAGCCGGACCGCGGCGAGTTCCCATTGCCCGTACTCAGCGTGATCGGTGAGGATGCGCCGCGCGGCATCCCGCGAGGTGCCGCGCGGCAGGGTGAGCACAAGGTATGAGTACTCCGCCATCACCACATAGTGCGCGTCGCGGCGGCGGTGATTCAATCTGCCTGAGGGGCAAGCGCCCGGAGGCGCGCGGTGCCAGGCGCCCGCCGCCGCGCGCGCCCCGCGATCCGGTCGGCGGCCTGCGGTAGCCTCCTGCGTTGACGAAAGATGAGGATGATAAGGCGTGGCAACTAGGACGAGCCCGGCGGCACGGAGCGGCAAGACTGGCTCGCGCGCTCCGCACGACGGCACGCGGCGGCTCGTCATCGTCGAGTCGCCGCACAAGGCGCGGACGATTGCCGGGTACCTCGGCCAGGGCTACGTCGTCGAGTCGAGCATCGGCCACATCAGGGACATGCCGGACCGCGCGGCCGACATCCCGGAGAAGCTGCGCAAGGAGCCGTGGGCGCGGCTCGGCGTCAACATCGACGCCGACTTCGAGCCGCTGTACGTCGTCAGCCCGGACAAGCGCCAGCAGGTCAGCAAGCTCAGGCAGCTGCTCAAGGACGCCGACGAGCTGCTCCTGGCCACGGACGAGGACCGGGAGGGCGAGGCGATCGCCTGGCACCTGATCGAGGAGCTCAAGCCACGGGTGCCGACCAAGCGGATGGTCTTCCACGAGATCACCCCCCGGGCGATCGCCGACGCCGTCGCCCACCCGCGTGACCTCGATGAGGGCCTGGTGGAGGCGTACCAGACCCGCCGGGTGCTCGACCGGCTCTACGGGTACGAGGTCTCGCCGGTGCTGTGGAAGAAGGTCATGCCGCAGCTGTCGGCCGGGCGAGTGCAGTCGGTGGCGGTCCGCCTGGTCGTGGAGCGGGAGCGGGAGCGGATCGCGTTCCGCCCCGCCCGCTACTGGGACCTCGAGGCGCAATTCGCCCCGCTGGGTCCGGACGGCTCCCCGCGCGAGGACGGCTGGTTCGCCGCGACGCTCGTCGCCCTCGACGGGCGCCGGATCGCGCAGGGCCGTGACTTCGCGCCGACCGGGGAGCTGCGCCCCGCGGGCCGGGCCACGACGCGCGAGACCCTTGATCTGGACGCAGACGCGCGGGGCCAGGCCGCGGTCCTGCGGCTGGACGAGGCCGCAGCCGCCGCGCTGGCGGACCGCCTGGAGGGCGCCTCGTTCTCGGTCAAGTCGGTCGAGAGCAAGCCGTACCGCCGCTCGCCCTACGCGCCGTTCCGCACCACCACGCTGCAGCAGGAGGCCTCGCGCAAGCTCGGCTTCTCCGCCAAGTACACGATGCAGATCGCGCAGCGGCTGTACGAGAACGGCCACATCACCTACATGCGGACCGACTCGGTGACGCTCTCCGACACCGCGATCGCCGCCGCCCGCGCCCAGGCCCGCGAGCTGTACGGCGAGCAGTCCGTGCCGGACGCCCCGCGCGTGTACTCCAGCACGGTCAAGAGCGCCCAGGAGGCGCACGAGGCGATCCGGCCGGCGGGCGAGGAGTTCCGCGCCCCGGCTGCCTCCGGCCTGTCAGGCGACGAGCTGCGCCTGTACGAGCTGGTCTGGAAGCGGACCGTCGCCTCGCAGATGAAGGACGCGACCGGCGAGTCGGTGTCGGTCCGGGTGGCCGGCCGCAGCCGGGACGGCGAGGAGGCCGAGTTCGCCGCCTCGGGCAAGGTCATCACGTTCCGCGGGTTCCTCGCCGCCTACGTCGAGGACGTCGAGGAGCCCGAGGCCGCCGACCGGGATGACCGGGAGCGCCGGCTGCCGCCGCTCAGCCAGGGCGAGCCGCTCGCGCCCAGGGACCTGCACGCGCTGGGCCACGAGACCAGGCCGCCGGCCAGGTACACCGAGGCGTCGCTGATCAAGGAGCTGGAGGACCGGGAGATCGGCCGGCCGTCCACCTACGCGTCGATCATCGGCACGATCCTGGACCGCGGCTACGTGTTCAAGAAGGGCACCGCCCTGGTCCCCTCGTTCGTCGCGTTCGCGGTCGTCGCGCTGCTCGAGCGCCACTTCGGGCACCTGGTCGACTACGAGTTCACCGCGCGGATGGAGGACGCCCTCGACCAGATCGCGCGCGGGGAGGCCTCCCGCGTGCCGTGGCTGCGCCGCTTCTACTTCGGCACCGACGGCGAGGAGGGGCTGAAGGACCTGGTCAGCGACCTGGGGGAGATCGACGCCCGGGAGGTCAGCTCGTTCCCGCTGGACGGCACCGACATCGTCATCCGGGTCGGCCGGTACGGCCCGTACCTGGAGCGCGACGGCCAGCGCGTCAACATCCCCGAGGGGACCGCGCCCGATGAGCTGACCCCGCAGTTCGCCGAGGAGCTGTTCGCCCGGCCGAGCGGCGACAAGGTCCTCGGCTCGGACCCGGCGACCGGCCGGACGGTGGTGGCCCGCGCGGGCCGGTTCGGCCCGTACGTGACCGAGGTGCTCGGCGAGGACGCCCCGGCATCGGCCAAGCCGCGGACGGCGTCGCTGCTGTCCACCATGGACCTGGACAGCGTGACGCTCGACGACGCGCTGCGGCTGCTCTCCCTCCCCCGCACGATCGGCGAGCTCGACGGCCAGCCGGTGACCGTGCAGAACGGGCGTTACGGGCCTTACGTGAAGAAGGGCACCGAAAGCCGGTCCCTTGAGTCGGAGGACCAGTTGTTCACCCTCACCCTGGAGCAGGCGAGGGACCTGTTCGCCCAGCCGAAGCAGCGGGGGCGGGGCGCGCGGGCGGCGGCCGCGCCGCTGCGCGAGCTCGGCGAGGACCCGGCGACCGGCCGGCCGGTCGTCCTGCGCGAGGGGCGCTTCGGACCGTACGTGACCGACGGGGAGACCAACGCCTCGCTGCGTAAAGGGGACACGACCGGGTCAGTCACCCTGCAGCGGGCGATCGAGCTGCTCGCCGAGCGCCGCGCGGCCGCCCCGCGCCCGCGGCGCGCGGCCGGGTCACCGGGCGCCCGGTCCGCGGCATCGGGCGGCCGCTCGCCGGGGGCCGGTGAGGTTCCGGCGGTGAGCAGGCGCACCCGGGCGCGTTCTCGGTAGCCTAGATTAATGAGCCTTAGGTCCTCTTTGGGCCGGCGCCGCGGCGGCGTGCTGTCGATCAGGCCGTTCCGGCGGCTGTGGATCGCGACGTCGCTGTCCAGCCTGGGGGATTGGCTGAGCCTGCTGGCGCTGTCCGCGCTGGCCTACTCGCTGACCGGCCAGCGCGCGCAGCCGACGGCCGGCAGCATCGCGGTCGGCGGCGTCTGGATCACCTCGCTGCTGCCGTACCTGCTGTTCGGCCCGCTGGCCGGCGCGGTCGCGGATCGCCTCGACCGCCGGGTCAACATGATCACCGGCGACGTGGTCCGGGCCGTCCTGTACCTGTCGATCCCGCTCAACCTGGTCACCGGGTTCGCTCCGAAGCTCACCTGGCTCTACGTCTGCCAGTTCCTCGCCGCCTGCGCGTCGCTGTTCTGGACCCCGGCCAAGGACGCCTCGATCCCGAACCTGGTCCCCCGGCCGATGCTGGAGGAGGCGAACCAGTTCAGCCTGCTCACCACCTACGGGACGGCGCCGGTCGCGTCGGTGCTGTTCACCGTGCTCGCGGCGATCAGCGGCGGCCTCGCCCACCTGGCCCCCTACTTCGGCAAGGCGAGCGGCCAGGTCAGCCTCGCGCTCTACTTCAACGTCGCGACCTTCGTGATCTCGGCGGTCACCGTCTACCGGCTCCGGGAGCTGCCGCGGCGCGCCGTGAGCGAGCCGATCTCGGTCCCGTCCGTGCTCAAGTCGATCTGGGAGGGCTGGCGGTTCGCCGGGGCGAGCCGGACGGTCCGCGGCATCACGATCGGGATGATCGGCGCGTTCATCGCCGCGGGCGCGGTCGTCGGCCTCGGCTACGGGTACGTGGTGAACACGCTGAGCGGCGGCACGTTCTGGTGGGGCGTAGTGTTCACCGCGATCTTCATCGGGCTGGCGGCCGGCATGTCCGTCGGCGTCCGCTTCCTGAGCGGCTTCAGCAGGCGCCGGCTGTTCGGGCTCGCGATCGCGGTCGCCGGGATCCCGCTGGCGCTGATCGCGCTGATCCCCAACGTCGTCGCCCTCGCGCTGCTGCTGATCGTCCTCGGAGTCTGCGCGGGGATCGCCTACGTGACCGCGTACACGGTCATCGGCCAGGAGGTCGACGACGACGCCCGCGGCCGCACGTTCGCGTTCCTGCAGTCGGCGATCAGGGTCGTCATGTTCGCGGTGATCGCCTCCGCCCCGCTGCTCGCCGCCGGCTTCTCCGCCCTGGTCAGCGGGGCGACCGGGTCGAGCACCCTGCTGATCGGGCACCTGCGGTACGGGGCGGTCGGCAACAACATCGTGCTGCTGATCGCCGCGGCGACAGCCGGCGTGCTCGGCGCGATCTCCTACCGGCAGATGGACGACCGGCCCGGCATGCCGCTCCTGCCCGACCTGCTGGCCGTGCTGCGCGGCCGCCCGCTGCCCGGGCCGCGGGCCGGCCGGCCGCGGCGGGGCCGGCGGGGCGGGGACGGCCCCGGCCGCCGCGCCGGGCTCAACGGCCACGGGCCAGCTCCGGCCTGGGACGGCCGCGCCGGATCAGGTCCCGGCCGGCGGGGCGGCCGCCCGCCCGGCTACGGCCTGCTGCTGGCCTTCGAGGGCGGCGAGGGCTCGGGCAAGTCCACCCAGGCGAGGCTGCTGGCGATCTGGCTCCGCGAGAACGGCTACGACGTGCTGGCCACCCACGAGCCGGGCGCGACCAAGGTGGGGATGCGGCTGCGGGCACTGCTGCTCGACACCGCGCATGCCGGGCTGTCGCCGTGGGCCGAGGTGATGATGTACGCCGCCGACCGCGCCGAGCACGTGGCCGCGGTGATCGGCCCCGCGCTGGCCCGGGGCACGATCGTGGTCACCGACCGGTACGTGGACTCCAGCCTCGCCTACCAGGGCGCCGGCCGGCGCCTCCCGCTGGAGGCGGTCCGGACGGTGAACGACCTGGCAACCGGCGGCCTCGTCCCCGACCTGACCTTCCTGCTCGACCTGCCCCCCGCCGAGGGCCTGGCCAGGCGCGCCCGGTCGGCGGACCGGCTGGAGGCCGAGCCCGAGCAGTTCCACGAGCGGGTCAGGGCCGGGTTCCTCGCCCTGGCCAGGGCCGATCCGGCCCGCTACGTGGTGCTCGACGCCGCCAAGGACCCGGCCGAGATCAGCCGCCAGGTCCAGGCCGCCGTCCGGGAGCTGCTGCCCGACCCGGTGCCCCCCCGAGCCGAGGAGGTCACCGGGTCGTTCCCCGTGATCCGGGAATGACCGGGCCGGCGGACGCCGCGCCCGCGCCGTGGGCGGTGTTCGATCAGCTCACCGGCCAGGAGCAGGTGGTGGGGCAGCTGCGCGCCGCCGTCACCTCGGGCCGCCCCGCGCACGCCTGGATGTTCACCGGCCCGCCGGGGTCCGGGCGGTCGGTCGCCGCGCGGGCGTTCGCCGCCGCGCTGCTGTGCCCCGAGCGGGGCTGCGGGCGGTGCCCGGCCTGCCGGCAGGTCGCCGCCGGGAGCCACGCCGACCTGCTCCTGGTCCGCCCGGACGGCCTGTCCTTCGGGGTGCGCCTGACCCGGGAGCTGGTCCTGCGGGCAGCCGCGGCGCCGGTGAGCGGTCCCTGGCGGATCGTCCTGTTCGAGGACGCCGACCGCGCCACCGAGCAGGCCGCCAACGCGCTGCTCAAGGCGATCGAGGAGCCGCCGAGCAGGACGATCTGGCTGCTGTGCGCACCGTCGGCTGCGGACCTGCCGGTGACGATCCGGTCCCGGTGCGCCCAGGTCGCGCTCCGCCAGCCGCCGGTCGCGGCCGTCGCGGCGCTGCTGGAGCGGGAGGGCGTGGCCAGCGGCGTGGCGCTGGCCGCGGCCCGGGCAAGCCTCGGCCACATCGGCCGGGCGCGCCGGCTCGCGACCGACCCGCAGGCCGCCGGCCGGCGCGCGGAGGTCCTCGCCGTGCCGGCCCGGGCGAGGGGCCTGAGCGGCGCGTTCACCGCGGCTCAGGCCATCGTCAAGGCCGCCGAGACCGACGCGGAAACGACCACGCAGGCTCTCGACGAGCCGGAGCGCGAGGCGATGCGCCGGGCGCTCGGCGAGGGCTCGACCGGCAAGGGCGTCGCGAGCATGGTCCGCGGCGCGGCCGGCGCGCTGAAGGACCTGGAGGAGCGGCAGAAGTCCCGGGCGACCCGGATCAAGCGGGACTCGCTCGACCTGGCGCTGCTCGACCTGGCCTCCTTCTACCGTGACGTGCTGGCGGTCCAGTTCGGCGCCGCCGTGGAGCTCGCGAACGCCGACCGGGAGGGCGACGTGCGGGCAGTGGCGGCGGCCGGGGACCCGGCGTCGACCATCCGCAGGATCGAGGCGATCATGCGGTGCCGCGAGCGGCTCGCCGCGAACGTCACGCCGCTGCTGGCCGTCGAGGAGATGGCCCTCGCGCTGGCCGGGCATGGCGCCGACGGGTGACACCAGCCGCGACCCAGTCATGGCCGCTCGCCACCCCGGCTCGCCGGCCGTCCTGTGCTCTCGGGGCCACCCTGCCCGCCCCGGGACGGCTGCGGCCCGCCGCGCGGCTGCCGGGTACATGTAGAATCTGTGCGCCGCCGCCGTGGCGGCTGGCACGCCGCCTTAGCTCAGTCGGCAGAGCGGTTCACTCGTAATGAACAGGTCGTCGGTTCGATTCCGACAGGCGGCTCCAGGTCAGGGAGCTCGGCGACGTGCGGCTACGTCGGCTGGGTCCGGGCGAAGCTGGCGCCGAGGGCGGGCTGGACAGGCCACGGCCGGGGACGCCTCGCCAGCCTGGCCCACCATCCAGCCAGGGCCATAGGCACCATCGCGCCCAAAACCCAGATCGCAGGCGGCCGGGCGAACCCTTACTTCAGCGCCGTCCTAGGCCACCGCGAGAACTGTCACCACGAAGATCAGGTATCCGGCGATGATCGCCAGGCCCGACCGCCTGGTCAGTCCTCGCCCGGCGTAAGCTGTCGCGAGCACGGCCAGGGTGAGGTCGGCGTACCAGGCGGTGACCAGCGTGGCCCAAGCCGACGGCGGGCCCAGTCCGAGTACCGCCGCGGGCACCATGAGGCCGATGACCACGTTCATCGCGTTGCTGTTCAGCGCGGTGGAAAGGGCGGCGTGGCCGCGCC
>JAJPIV010000057.1 GCA_021324595.1 Actinomycetota bacterium
CTGCTCATCGCGGTCCTGCACTTCATCCCCGACGCCGACGACCCCTGGGGCATCACCGCCCGGCTCATGCGCCCCCTGCCATCCGGCAGCTTCCTCGTCATCGGCCATGCCGCCGCCGACATCGGGAGCACGTTCACCGAGGCGATGGGCCGATACAACGAGCGGGCGTCCAGCCAGGTCACGCCGCGCACCCGGGACCAGGTCGCCCGGTTCTTCGACGGCCTGGAGCTGATCCCGCCCGGCCTGGTGCCGGGCAGCCAGTGGTGGCCCGGCCAGCCGGGCGCCGCCGCCCCCGGCTCCCAGGAGGCGTACTGCGGCATCGGCCGGAAGCCCTAGCAGGCGGCGGCCTCTCAGCCGTCCGCTGATCCCCTGGCGAGCACGGTGCCGAGGGCGGCGACCAGCCCCTGGGCCGCGTTCCGGATCATCTCGAACACGTCGGCGAACGCGCCCGGCCCGCCGCCATAGGGATCCGGCACCTCCGCCCCCTCCGGCGCCGCCGGATCGAACTCGCGGAGCAGCCTGATCCGCTCCCCCGCGCCCGCGTCCGATCGCGCCGCCATCGCCCGGAGCGCGCGCAGGTTCGCCGCGTCCATCGCGAGCACCAGGTCGAACCGGCCGAGCCAGCCCGACTCGATCCGCCTGGCCCGGTGCGCCGTGCCGTCGTAGCCGCGGCGCGCCAGCTCCGCGCGCGCCCGCGGATCCATCGGCTCGCCCAGGTGCCAGTCCCCGGTGCCCGCGCTCTCCACGCTCACCCGGCCGGCCAGCCCGGCGCCGGCGAGCTCCGCTCGCAGCAGCACCTCCGCCATCGGAGAACGGCAGATGTTTCCAAGGCATACCACGCAAATGCGGTATATAGTGAACGGGTTCCGGGGCGCTGGCGGCGCCGTCATGGCGCGTCGGTCGGCGGGCATGAGTCAAGGATGGCCGGCCGGGGCGGGTGCGCCGGCCGATGGGATGGTAGTGACATGAGCCAGGCGGAGGACAGGTACCGTCGGCTGTCGTTCTGGCACGACACGGTGCCCGGCTCCCTGGAACCGGGCCCGGCCCTCGACGGCGACGCCGAGGCGGACGTCGCGATCGCCGGAGCCGGCCTCACCGGCATGTGGACGGCGTACTACCTCGGCCGCGCCGACCCCGGCCTGCGGATCGTGCTCTGCGAGCGCGAGATCGCCGGGTACGGCGCGTCAGGCCGGAACGGCGGCTGGTGCTCGGCCCTGTTCCCCGCGTCGCTGGCCAAGCTCGAGCGCATGAGCGGCCGGGAGGCGGCGATCGCCATGTACCGCGCGATGCAGGCGACCGTGGACGAGGTCGGCCGGGTCGCTGCGGACGAGGGCATCGACTGCCACTGGGCCAAAGGCGGGACGATCCAGTTCGCCCGGTCGCCGAGCCAGCTCGCCCGCGCGCGGGACGAGGTCGAGCAGGCCAGGCTCTACGGGTTCGGCGAGTCCGACATCCGGCTGCTGACCGCCGGGCAGGCGCGCGAGCTCGGCGCGGCGAGCGACCTGCTCGGCGGCGTCTTCACCCCGCACTGCGCCGCCATCCACCCCGCCAGGCTGGCCCGCGGGCTCGCGAGCGTGCTGCGCGAGCGCGGCGTCACGATCTTCGAGCAGACCCCGGTCCACCGGATCGAGCCGGGGAAGCTGGTGACCGCGACCGGGACCGTGCGGGCCCGGCACGTGATCCGGGCGACGGAGGGATACACGCCGTCGCTTCACGGGCAGCACCGGGCGGTCGCGCCGGTCTACTCACTGGTGATCGCCACCGAGCCGCTGCCCGAGCACGTGCTCGGCGCGATCGGGCTGGCCACCAGGCCCACGTTCAACGACCTGCGGCACCTGATCATCTACGGGCAGCGGACCGCGGACGGGCGCCTGGTCTTCGGCGGCCGCGGCGCGCCGTACCACTTCGGGTCCGCCGTGCAGCCCTCGTTCGACCGGGATCCCGCGGTCTTCTCCGCGCTGCGGCGGACGCTGACGGAGCTGTTCCCCGCCCTGGCCGACGTGGCGATCACCCACGCCTGGGGCGGGCCGATCGGCATCCCCCGGGACTGGTGCGCGTCGGTCGGCCTGGATGCCGCGACCGGGATCGGCTGGGCCGGCGGGTACGTCGGCGACGGGCTGTCCACCACCAACCTGGCAGGCCGGACGCTCGCGGACCTGATCACCGGCGCCGACACCGAGATCACCCGGCTGCCGTGGGTCGGCCACCGTTCGCCGTCCTGGGAGCCCGAGCCGCTGCGCTGGCTCGGCGTGAACGCGGGCCTGCGCGTGATGGCCTGGGCGGACCGGCGGGAGGCGCGGACCGGGCGGCCATCGCGGGCCGCCGCCGCGTTCAGCAGGTTCCTCGGCCACTGAGGCAGCCGCGCCCGGTGCCCGGTTCGCCTGCGACGGCCTCCGCTGGTACCATGCCAGAGGTCGAAGCGCCGCTAGCTCAATTGGCAGAGCAGCGGACTCTTAATCCGCGGGTTCGGGGTTCGAGTCCCTGGCGGCGCACCCGTCTGTTGTACCCCTGACCTGGGGATTCTTGATTCTCGTCCCCATTGCAAGTGTCCGGTGAACCCGGCTGACTGCTCCGTGGCTGCTCGTTTGCACGGATCGTGCACGGATCGTGCACGCCAGCGTCGGCGGCGCGGCGGCGCGGCCGTTCCGGCGGGCGGTGTCGGCCCACGCGACGAGGATAGACGTTGTGAACGACGACTTCTCCAGCCTGGGTTCGCGAGGTTTCGAGCGGATGTGCCAGGCCCTGGCGGCGTATGCCCTAGATGAGTGATTCCCAACTCGTGCTGGCGCGGCGTGTCGGGTTGATCGTGGAAAGGGAGGAGGGCATCGATGGTCGCTTGTGACTGCAGACCTCGACACCCTC
>JAJPIV010000155.1 GCA_021324595.1 Actinomycetota bacterium
CACCTGGTAGCCGCCCGCCGTCACGATCACCTCCGCCGTGCCTCCCGGCCGCCCCGCGGCCGGGCACCACGGTACCGCCTGCCCGGGCGCGGTCAGGACGGCGGCTCAGCCCCGCGTGGGCGTCGACGCAGAACGCGGTGTACCCGGACCCGCCGCCGGGCAGGGGCACGCAGGTGAAGTCAGCCACGTGCAGCTGCCCGGGCTGCCCGGCGGTGAAGTTCCGCTTGACCAGGTCCGGTGCCCGGGTGTGCGCCGGGTCCGGGACCGTGGTGCGCACCTTGCGCGCCCGGGTGATCTTGCGTCACCCGTGCTCGCGGATCAGCCGCTCCACCGTGCGCCGGGCCACGGCGATGCCGCGCCGGCGCAGGTAGTCCCGCATCTTCAGGCTGCCGTACAGCGATCCCGGCCGGCGGCCGCGCTGATCGGGCTGTAAATCCCGGCCAGGACCGGCGTCAGCACCGCGCCGGCCGCGGCCCGCCGTGACTGCGGATCATGTCCCAGCCATGATCAAGCCGACACGCTGCGCCAGACCCACCAAGATCCAGCCAACCCCGCCAGTCGAATCACTGCCATCGTCACCGGGCCACCGTCAGGGAGGTGAATGTTTACCTACAATCGGCTGCTGACGTGCACTGATGCGCGTAAGTGCCGAGCTTCTCCAGCTATTCTCCGCAAACCCGGGAGGGGTCTCAGGCGGCGGGGGCGACAGTGACGTCGAGAACGACAGCTTCGGATGAGGGATCATAGTCCCGCGGATCCCCTTCGAGCGCGAAGGCGATGGCCGACAAGGATTCCCGCTCGGCTTCTTCGCGAGTCGCGGTCCCCCCGCCGTTGATGTGCAGGGCGGGCACGCGGTAGTGCCAGTTGCCGGCCTCCTCGTCCCAGAACAGCTCCACCCGCAGCGTGCTCATCGCCTGCCACCCTACAGTTTCCGCAGCTCATCTACTGTATAGCCGTAGTCCCGGGCGATCCTGGACATCGCCGGGCCACCGAGATCAACACCATCATGGTAAGCCCACACGCGCTGCTGGTCCCCCTTGACCAGGACCCGATGGGAGCCGGAGCGCCGGGCCTCTGCCCAGCCGTCTCTCTTCAGCGCCGCCAGCACGCGCGCAGCCTTGGCCATGACACAGCACCGTAAGGCATAGGTGTGTCAATGCTGTCCCTGGCGTAACCGACGGGGTGTACGTCAGCTTTGTTGAAGATGATCTCTGACCCGAATCCGCGAATAGCGTGCGTCAGCTGATCCTGCTGCGTCATAGTGATCTTGATGTGCCTGTTCTGCGTTGCCGGGCAGGCTGACAGCCCGGGTGTCGTGCCGGGTTTGCGTTCGGGGTTTTCCTGCGTCTGGGCTGATCCCGCCCAGGAGCCGCCGCAGCGGCGCGATCCGCTTTCGCGCCGATGGCGAAGGCGATGTGCTCGTCGTGGGCGGCGCGGGCCAGGGCGCCGGCGAAGTACCCGGCGTCAGCACGCATGGCCACCCGGCCGCAGGCCCGAGCGGCTGCGGGCAGGCTGGCCAGGGCGCGGCGCAGCAGGCCTGGCCAGCCCGCCCGCGGGTCACCGGTGCCCGATCCCAGGCCAGCGGCCAGCACGATCCCCGCCTCGGCCCAGCCGGCCACGTGCGGCCGGCCCGCCCGCTACCCCTGCTGGTGGCAGGCGACGCCGCTTCCTGCGGCCGTAAACCTCCACGTCGGCGGTGTCCAGGCCGATGGTGACCGGCCCTTCGCACAGCCCGGACGCCCGCTTTGACGGCAGCAGCGACAGCACCCGGCCGGCCACCGCGGCCAGGCCGGCCTCTACCGCCTGCCACTGCGCGGGAGTGATCCGCCGGGCCAGGCACCGGCGTCAGCAGCTGCCGGCCGCATCGGCGCGCTACCGGCCCAGGCCGGCCAGGAAATCCTCCCCGGCCAGCTGCGCCGCCGCGATCCCGCCCAGCAGCCCCCCAGCGCCCCAACCGCGATCCCGCTCCTTGACCAGCCCCACCACGGCGTCGACCGCCCCGGTCACCCCCAGCCGGCCGCACACCCCGGTGACGGCAGCCAGCCCCGCGCTCGCAGCCAGCACCCCACCCGGCGCGCCGATCCCTGCCAGCCGCCGCTCCAGCCCCCTGCCCCGCATCCCCTCCACCAGCTAGGAGCCTTCCAGTCCGCAATGACGATCACCACGCAACGATCACCATCCCAGGCCACAGCGGCACCCATCAGCATCTACCCGGCCGTGTCACCAGCCCTACTCGCGGAATCGGGTCAGATCTCCTGCTCGGCGCCGCCGGGGGGCCTTGACCGCAGCACGATCCCCGCGCCCTTGAGCCCGGTCTTGAACGCGCCGGCCGCGGTCCCGGTCTGCCAGCGGGCGCGGTACAGCTCCTCCAGCTCGCGGGCCGGCGCGGCCCCGGGGCCCAGCAGCGTGGTGATCCGGGCGAACGTCTCGGTGACCTGGCCGGAGGCGTCCTGCAGGCGGTACCCGGCGACCCGCACGGTGATGCCGGCCGCGCCGGGCTTGCGCAGCCTGCCGGGCGGCCCCAGCCGCGACAGGCACGTCCCGTCCGGCAGCACCTCCAGGGCCGGCAGGCCGGGCGAGGCGCCGGCCCGCCACATCAGGCCCGCCCCGGTCGCGGCGGCCTCGCGCCACAGCTCATGGCAGGTCAAGTCCGAGCCGGCCAGGCACGGCATCCCTGCGGACAGCCTGCCGGGCAGCTTCCGGGCCAGAGTCTTCTCCTCGATGCGGTAGCCGCCCTGGGCTGCGGCGATCAGCGCCCGGGGGCCGCACTCGGCCAGCCCCAGCAGCCACACCTGCGGAAACGCGCCGCGCAGCTTGCGTCCTGACGGATCCTTCGCGGACGGGCCGCCGAACCGCTCCCAGTCCGCCCCGGTGTCCTGGGCATCCAGCGTGGTCCCGTCGCGGCACCAGCCGCCGGCCCCGCCAGAACGCCCCCGCCGCCCCCGGCCCGGCCAGCGGCCCGGCCGCGTCCTCGAACAGCCGCCCTCGGCCGGCTCACCGTGCTGTCCGCCCGGGACGGCGGCCGCGCCCGCCGGGCCCTCCTCGCGGAGGACACCGGGCCGGTCGGCGCGCCGGCCTGACGGCC
>JAJPIV010000064.1 GCA_021324595.1 Actinomycetota bacterium
CGGCGCCGCGAGCACCAGGCACGCGCCCGATGGCACCACTACCAGGCACGGCCCCCGCCCGCGCCCGCATGACCAGGCGGCAGATAACAAACCGGAACTGTAGTACCAGGCCAGGAGCACTTCTCGCGCTTGCCGCGCCAGCGCGCCAGAGACCACCCTGAATTCTCAGGGCTGACATCATCACGGAACCCGGGAACCACACCCGCTCATTTACACCGGACTCAGGACGCCACCCCGCCTGATGGCCAACGCCGCAAGCCACAAGGCTGCCACGGGCCGTGAGTACAGCCACAAGGTCGTCAGCCGTCCTTGAGCAGGCTCGCGCAGACGCCGAAATCGTGCAATTCAGCGCAGACCGCTGCCTGCCTCGCGAACGCCGCGACGTCACCCCGGGCCAGCGAGTCCCAGCACAGGCGCTCCGCCAGCGCCAGCGCCCGCGCGGTCACCCAGGGCAGCCGCCGGGCGGGCTCGGTTTCGGCCGCGAGCCGCAGTGACCAGGCGTCCCGCCCGGCGGCCTGGGTGGTGGCGGCCGCCTGCAGGTGCGACAGCAGCACCGACAGCTCGCCGGCCAGGTACTGCTGGGTCATCGTCGCCGCCGGCCAGTCCGCCAGCGGCCCGGGCCGGGCGCGCGGGCCGGCCGACCGCCAGGGTCCTTGCCGCCGCCATTCATGCCGGGCCGCCTCCTGGCTCGCAGGGGCGAGGTCACGCGAGCGCCGCGGCTCCGAGTGATCACGTGCCCGGAACCGGCGGGGAAGCCGCCCTCGTGATCGGGAACAACTGTCAATCCTAGCCGTCGCCCGCGGGAAGGCAATGCCCGCGCACCGGACAGGTGCGGTGCCCGGCGCGCCTGCCCGCGGGGCGAGGCCCTGGCGACGCCGCGGCTCGCTCTCGCTACCCGGGATCTCGCTCGATCGGGCAGGTCATGCAGCGCGGGCCGCCGCGCCCGCGGCCCAGCTCCTCCCCCGGCACCGTGATGACCTCGATGCCGTGCTTGCGCAGCATCGTGTTGGTCGCGGTGTTGCGCTCGTAGCCGACGACGACGCCGGGGGCGACGGCCAGGTAGTTGTTGCCGTCGTCCCACTGCTCGCGCTCGGCGGCGCGGACGTCCTCGTCGGTGGTCAGCACGCTGACCTCGGGAACCCGCAGTGCCCTGGCCAGGGCGTCCCACAGGCTCTGGTTGCGCCGCACCCGCAGCCCCGGCCCGTCGCCGTCCTTCTGGTCATCGGCGGTGATGGTCCAGGATCGCAGGTCGCGGCCGAGGTAGGGGTAGAGCACGAAGGTGGCGCGGTCCAGCATCGTCATGACCGTGTCCAGGTGCATGGTGGCGTGCGAGCGCGGGATCTCCACCGCGATCACCGTGTGCGCCTGGCCGGCGGTGAAGAGCGCCTTGGCGAGGATCTCGACTGCCATCGGGGTGGTGCGCTCGCCCATGCCGATCAGTACCGCGCCGTTGCCGATCACGTGCACGTCACCGCCCTCGATCGAGGCCGGCAGGTGGCTGCCGTCGTCGTCGCCGTAGTAGGTGACGAAGCCGGCCCCGGCGAACAGCGGGTGGTACCGGTAGACGGCCCGGACATGGACCGTCTCCCGCTGCCGTGCGGGCTTGGCCATCGGGTTGACCGACACCCCGCCGTAGACCCAGCACGAGTTGTCGCGGGGGAACAGGTGGTTGGGCAGCGGCGGCAGCACGAAGTCGTCGGCTCGCAGCGTGTCCCAGCGCAGGCTGGCCGCGCGCAGCGGGTGCAGGTCCGCCTTCAGCACCCCGCCGATCAGGTAGCCGGCGAGCTGCGTCCCGTCGAGGCCGTCCAGCATGGAGCGGGCCGGCCGCACCAGGGCCGGGCCGAGGACCTCGGGCGCGCACACCCGGTCGAGCACGAACGCCCGGCCCTCGGGGATCTCCAGCGTCTCGGCCAGGAGCTGGCCGAACAGGTGGACCCGCACGCCGCGCTCGCGCAGCGTCTCGGCGAACACGTCGTGCTCCTCCTTGGCCCGGCGCGCCCACATCACGTCGTCGAACAGCAGCTCGCCGATGTTCTGCGGGGTGAGCCGGGCCAGCTCCAGGCCGGGCCGGTGCACGATGGCCTGCCGGAGGGTGCCGACTTCCGAGTGCACGCCGAGGCTCACGAGCCGGCCCTCCCCTGGTCGGTGCGATCCGCCCGGCGGGCGCCGTTGCCACGGGCGACGCGCAGGTGGCGAGGCCGCGAGCCGGCCGGCGACGCCGGGACGGCAGCCGCGGGCGCGGGCCCGGCGGTGACGGCCGCCGGGGCGACGGCCGCTTCCGCGCCGTCAGGGGGGAGGTCGGCCGGCTCGGGCACCTGGCCGGCCCGCTCCCGCCGCGCCTTGATGAAGGCGTAGAGGATCACCCCGGCGAGGACCAGCACCATGGCCTGGTAGACGGCCGCCCAGCCGGCGGCGAAGGTCACCCACATCGAGAACAGCGCGGCGGCGCCGGCGATGGACAGGTCGCGGGCCAGCAGCCAGCCGTCCACCCGGCGCCGGCGCGAGGCCAGGTAGGCCAGCTGCGCGCTGGCGGAGAACAGGTACGGGATGGCCACGGTGACCACGGTCAGGTTGACCAGGTAGGTGAACACGGTCAGGCCGACCTTGGTGCTGTAGGACCACAGCATCAGCAGGGAGGGGAAGAGCGCGGCCAGCAGGATGCCGAGCCAGGCCGTGTCCCGGCGGTCGGCCCGCGAGAAGAACCTCGGGAACAGGCCGTCGTCGGCGATGGCCCGCGAGGTCTCGGTGGTGACCAGCGTCCATCCGTTCAGCGCGCCGATCCCGCTGACCACGGCGAGCGCCGCGACCAGCTTTCCGGCCCAGCCGCCGTGGCCGAAGATCGCCTCGAAGGCGGGGACGAACGGGGTCCCCGTGGCCACCAGCGCCTTGTGCGCGACCAGGCCCATCACCGCGCCCGACGCGGCCACGTACAAGATCGCGCTGGCGGCGGTGCCGTAGACCGAGGCCCTGCCGACGTTGCGCCGCGGCTCGCGGACGCGCTTGGCCGTGATGGCGGCCACCTCGACGCCGATGAAGGAGAACAGCGCCACCCCGGCCGCGATCCCGATCGCGCTGTACAGGCTGCCGCCGGAGGCGTTGAACGGGCCGAAGTTCGCCGCGCGGATGAAGAACCAGCCCACGACCGCCACCAGCAGCAGGGGCAGGAACTTCAGCGCCACGGTGACGTTCTGGAACCAGGCCATCTGCCGCACTCCGGTTAGGTTGACCCCCGCGGGCACCCACAGGCCCAGCAGCGCGATGCCCCAGTTGCCCCACGCGGACGGGTGCGAGATCCCGAACAGCGCGTTGACGTAGAAGACCCACGACGACACGATGGCCGCGTTGCCCGCCCACGCCTGGATCCAGTAGCACCAGCCGGTGAGGTAGCCGGCGAAGTCGCCGAACTCGTGCCGGGCGTAGGCGTACAGGCCGCCGCTGGCGTTCGGCACCCGCCGGGTCAGCTGGCCGAACATGACCGCGAGCAGCATGGCGCCCACCGCGATCACGGCCAGCGTGGCCAGCGAGCTGGTGCCCGCGCCGGCCAGCACCGCCGGCATGGTGAACACCCCTGTCCCGATGATGCTGCCGACCACCAGCCCGGTGGCCGAGGTCACGCCGATCGAGCGCGCCTTCAGCTCCGCCTTCGACGGCGCTTCGCCCGGCGGCCTGCCCTGCGGCTCACCCAGCGGCGCGGCCATAGCAGGATTGGACATGGACGACCCCTCCCTTCGCCCAGGCCGCGGTGACCCTGGCCGCGCCGGCCGGCGGCGGCAAGGCCCGCGGGAACGTGCTCGCTCCACCCTCGCCGCCGGGAATCCGGCCGGGAAGGGCCATTGGTCGCGCCTCGCCGTGCCGTAAGTGCCTGCCATTGCGGGGCGGCCGGGGGAAGGCTGGATGGACCGGCACCGACGATGGAGCGCGAGATGGACCTGCACGGACGGAGCCTGCTGAAGGAGACCGACCTGACCGCCGGTGAGTTCTTGCACCTGGTCGAGCTCGGCGCGGCGCTGCGCCAGGAACGGCGCGACGGCAAGCGGCCGCTCCGGCTGGCCGGCCGGAACATCGCGCTGATCTTCGAGAAGGCGTCCACCCGGACCCGGTCCGCGTTCGAGGTGGCCGCCCACGACGAGGGCGCGCACGTGACCTACCTCGGGCCAGGAGAGTCACAGCTGGGGTACAAGGAATCGGTGAAGGACACGGCCCGGGTGCTGGGCCGGATGTTCGACGGGATCGAGTACCGCGGGAGCGCGCAGCGGACGGTCGAGGCGCTCGCCGCCCACGCCGGGGTCCCCGTGTGGAACGGGCTCACCGACGAGTGGCACCCCACCCAGATGCTGGCCGACATCCTCACCATGCGCGACCACTCGGACAAGCCGCTTCGCGAGGTCCGCTACTGTTACCTCGGCGACGGGCGGAACAACACCGCCAGCTCGCTGCTGGTGACCGGGGCGCTGCTCGGCATGGACGTGCGGATCTGCGCCCCGGAGCCGCTGCAGCCGCGGGCCGGCGTGCGGTCGGTCGCGCGCGGCCTGGCCGGGCGCTCGGGCGCCAGGATCACCGTCACCGCCGACCTCGGCGCGGCCGTGGCCGGCGCGGATTTCCTGTACACCGACGTGTGGCTGTCCATGGGCGAGCCGGAATCCGAATGGGACGAGCGCATCGACGCGCTGCTGCCGTACCAGGTCAGCGCCGACGTGATCGCCAGGACCGGCAACCCGGCGGTGAAGTTCATGCACTGCCTGCCCGCGCTGCACGACACCGAGACCGCCGTCGGCCAGATGCTGTACGACAAGCGCGGCCTGCGGGCGCTGGAGGTGACCGACGAGGTGTTCGAGTCGCCCGCCTCCATCGTCTTCGATCAGGCCGCCAACAGGCTGCACACCATCAAGGCGCTCATGGTCGCCACGGCCGGTGACCTCCGGTGAGGATCGTCGCCGCGCTCGGCGGGAACGCGCTGCTCGAGCGGGGCGAGCCCCCGGAGGACGAGATCCAGGAGGCGCACGTCGCCGCCGCGGTCCGGGCGCTCGCGCCGCTGGCCGACGGGAACGACCTGGTGATCACCCACGGGAACGGCCCGCAGGTCGGCATGCTCGCCCTGGAGAGCGCCCGCGACCCGGCGCTCGCCCGGCCCTACCCCTTCGACGTGCTCGGCGCCCAGTCCCAGGGCATGATCGGCTACTGGCTCCTGCAGTCCCTGCGGAACGCGCTGCCGGGGCGCCCGGCCGCCTGCCTGGTCAGCCGGACCGTGGTCGCCCGCGACGACCCGGCGTTCGCGGACCCGGTCAAGTTCGTCGGCCCCGTCTACAGCGAGGAGGAGGCCCGCCGGCTCGCCGCTGGCGGAGGCTGGCGGATCCGCCGGGACGGCACCGGGTACCGCCGCGTGGTGCCGTCCCCGGAGCCCGCCGAGCTGCTCGACCTGCCCGCGGTGCAGGCGCTGCTCGCCGTCGGGATGATCGTGGTCTGCTCGGGCGGCGGAGGGGTCCCGGTCGTGCGCGAAGGCGGGCAGGTCCGGGGCGTGGAGGCGGTGGTCGACAAGGATCTCGCCGCCGCGCTGCTGGCCCGCGAGCTGCGCGCGGACGCGCTGCTGCTGCTCACCGACGTGCCCGCGGTCCAGGACGGCTACGGCACGGCAGAGGCCCGGCCGATCCGCCGCGCCAGCGTGCGGCAGCTGCGCGCACGTGACTTCCCGGCCGGCTCGATGGGCCCCAAGGTCGAGGCGGCCTGCCGCTTCGCCGAGGCGACCGGCAAGCCCGCGGCGATCGGGCGCCTCGCCGACGCCCCCGAGCTGCTCGCCCAGCGAACCGGGACCGTCGTCACCCCGGCCTAGCCCGGCCGGGGTGACCAGCCCGCCCGGCGGAGGCGCCGAGCCGAGCCCCGCCTGACGCGAATTTGCTTCAAGGCTATAGTATAAACGTCTGGAGGTGGGGAACCTGGGCGCGTCCGCCGCCCAGGAGCTCAGCGAGCCGGGAGGCGCCGATGCGGCCGCAGGCCACGAGGGCCGGTGATCCGCGGGCCGGCGGGCCATCGGACCACTCCGCCCCCGGCTCGCCGGGCCCGCCAGGCCCGGCTCCAGCGACGGCAGGCCAGGCGCTGGCGGCTCCCGGCCCCGTGCCCGGATCACCCGGCCAGCCGCCGGAGGGTACCGTCCGGGGGACTGGGCGCCGGGCCGGGATCCCTCGGACGGCGCCGATCCGCACCTGGCGGCACGATCCGGGCACCCGCCCGCTGATCGTGATCTGGGAGATGACCCAGGCGTGCCCGCTGGCCTGCGTGCACTGCCGGGCGCAGGCACAGCCGGCCCGGCACCCGGGCGAGCTGACCACCAGCGAGGCCCGCGACCTGCTCGCGCAGGTCGCCGAGTTCGGTGCCCCGCCGCCGGTCGTGGTGTTCACCGGCGGCGACCCCTTCCAGCGGCCCGACCTGTTCGACCTGGTCCGGCACGGCACCAGGCTCGGGCTTCCGGTCGCGGTCTCGCCGTCCGGCACGCCCACCCTGACCCCCGCCCGCCTCGCCGAGCTCCAGCGGGCCGGGGCGCGCGCGATCTCGCTGAGCCTGGACGGCTCGACGGCGGAGGTCCACGACAGGTTCCGCGGCGTGCCCGGCGTCTTCGCCTGGACGCTGGACGCCTGGCAGGCCGCGCGCGAGCTCGGGCTGAAGGTCCAGATCAACACCACCGTGACCGGCCACAACCTCACCGACCTGGCGGACATCGCCGCGCTCGTCCATCGCCTCGGAGCGGTCTCCTGGAGCGCGTTCCTCCTCGTCCCGACCGGGCGGGGCGCGCGGCTGCCCGCGCTGACCGCCGGGCAGGCGGAGGACGTGCTGAACTTCGTCTACGACGCGGGGGAGTTCATCCCGGCCCGGACCACCGAGGCGCACCACTTCCGCCGCGTCGTCATCCAGCGCGAGATCCTCCGCTCGCGCGAGGCCGATCACGTCGCCGTGCTCGGGCTGGGCCCGCTCTACCTGCGGCTGCGGGAGCGGCTCGCCAGCCTGGGCCTGGCCAGGCGCACGGTCCGCCGGCCGCCGGCGAACGTGAACGCCGGGCTGGGGTTCGTGTTCATCTCCCACCTCGGCACCGTTCACCCGAGCGGATTCCTCCCCCTGAGCGCGGGCAGCGTGCGGGCCGGCCGGCTCGCCGACATCTACCGGTCGTCGCCGCTGTTCACCGGCCTGCGTGACCACGGCACGCTGGGCGGCCGGTGCGGTTCGTGCGAGTTCGCGCCCGTGTGCGGGGGGTCACGGTCCCGCGCGTTCGCCCTCACCGGCGACCCGTACGCCGAGGACCCCTGGTGCTCCTACCAGCCCGGCGCGTTCCCCTACCCGGATGACCTGGCCGCCGCCGGCCTGAGGACGGCCGGAACGCGATGAGGCGGCGACTGCACCCGGGCGGCCGCAGCGGCACGCGGGCGGGCCGGGCGGGCCGGGCGGCCGCGCCCGGGGGCACGCGAGGCGAGGTAGAGGAGATGACCTGAAGATGATGACCGGAGCCGAGGCCTACGACGCGATGCTGGCCCATCACCGGATCCTGGGCGAGCGGCTGGAGAGGCGAGTCGCCTCGGTGTCCGCGGCGGCGGCGGCGGGCCAGCCCCACGGGCCCGCCGTGACGGATCTGGCCGGCCTGATGGACCGGGAGATCCTCCCGCACGCGGTGGCCGAGGAGGCCACCATCTACCGGGCCGCCGCCCTTGCCGGCATGGCGGACATCGTCAGCGAGATGACTGCCGAGCACGCGACCCTGTCGGAGGCCACCAGGCGGCTCGCCGGGGCCGTGACCGCGGCCGAGGCGGCGCGGCACGCCGAGCAGATCGGCAGGCTCTTCGAGCGGCACGTGGCGAAGGAGAACGACGTGCTGCTCCCCGGCCTGCTGGCCAGCCCGGGCGCCGACCTGCCCGCGCTGCTGGCCGACATGCACCGCCGCGTCGAGCGGGCCGCGCCGCGGGAGCGGCCGCCGTCCCCGGCCCCGGGCCGGCCGCGGGCGGCGCAGGCTGGCGAGCAGGAGCTCGATGTCCGCATCCTGCCGCCCGCGCGACGACATGAGTCCATCTTCGCCGCATACGGCGCCCTGGCGCCCGGCACCAGCTTCGTGCTCGTCAGCGACCACGATCCCAAGCCGCTGCGCTACCAGTTCGAAGCCGAGCACGCGGGCAGGTTCACCTGGGACTACCTGGAGGCCGGGCCGGCCACCTGGCGGGTTCGGATCGGCCGGGCCGCAGGCCCCGGCCCGTCTCCGGCCGGCCGGCCCGCATCGCCTGGCGCCCCCGGCTGAGACGCCGGGGCCGCGGGCGGCGCCCCGGCCGCTCCCGGCTCCACGCCCTCTCCACACCGGGCACACCGGCACTGCACCGGCACGGCGTTTGCTCTGAGGGGTACGCGGGCTCGCGGACTGGGGGGAACGCGATCCGCGTCGGGGGGCCGGGAGGCGGCGCGCCGCGTGGTGCGGGCGGCGGCACCGCTCCCGGTGGAACGCGAGGGCCGCGCCCGGCCGCGCGGCGGGCAAGCCGGGCCGGGCACCGCCTCCGGGCGCGGCCGCGTTCGCCCCGCCGGGCCGGCGCCGCGCGACGGCTGGCCGGGGCTGGTAACCCGGTTCAGGGCCGGCCGTCCTGCCCAGGGGCGGCGCCGTCGCCCGCGGGCAGCCGGACCGTCACCGTGGTGCCGCGGCCCGGCTCGCTGTCGACCACCAGCTCGCCCTGGTGGGCGCGGACCAGCTCCTCGACGATCGTCAGGCCGATCCCGCTGCCCCCGGCCATCCCGGCGGACCGCCGCCCGCGGAAGAACCGCTCGGTCACGTGCGGCAGCTCCGCGGCCGGGATGCCTACGCCGGTGTCACTGACCCGCAGCACCGCGCGGCCGGCGTTCTCCGGGCCGGCCTCGATCGTCACCTCGCCGCCGGCCGGGGTGAATTTCAGCGCGTTCGTCAGCAGGTTCGTCGCGACCTCGCGCATCCGCATGGCATCGCACCGCACGCTCACCGGCGCGAGGCGCGGCGACAGGCGGACCCCCGCGGCGGCGAACGAGTCGTCGAGGCTGGCGGCGGACTCGGCGGCGATCCCGGCCAGGTCGTGCGGCTCCAGCCGGAGCCGCAGGGCGGCCGACTCGGCCGCGGACAGGCGCTGGAGGTCCTCGACCATGCGGCCGAGCCGCAGCACCTCGTCGCGGAGCGAGGCGATGTTGCCCGGCGTGGCCTGGCTCACCCCGTCGAGCATCGCCTCGCACCCGGCCTGCAGCACCGCGATCGGCGTGCGCAGCTCATGGGCGATGTCCGCCACCAGGTCCCGCTCCCGCCGGTCCTGCTCGGTCAGGGCGTCCGCCGCCTGGTTGAAGCCCCGCAGCAGCTCCCGCAGCGCGGCCGGCCCGCGGATGTCCCTGATCCGGTAGCTTCGGTCGCCGGCCGCCCTGGCCCGCATGCCCGCCAGCATCGCGCCGAGCGGCGCGGTCAGGTACCGGGAGACCAGCAGGCCGATGGCGACCGCGAACGCCACGGCGACGGCGGCCGCGATCAGGCGCCCGCGCCAGCGCTCCGCCTTCAGGTCCCCGGCGACCGCGCCGAGCCCCCGGTCGTCGAACCGCACGGTCACCCAGCCGGCCACCTGCCCGCGCGCGGTGACCGGCCTGCGGTACTCCGGGCCTGAGCCGGCGTGGCGGAAGCCGGGACCGGAGTACACGACCCTCCCGGCCAGGTCGCGCACCTCCGCCCGCCCGCCCTCCCGGGCCACGACGGCGAGCACCGCGGACAGTTCCGCCCGATCCCACCCGTGCCCCTGGCGGGCCAGGCCCGCCGCCACGGCCGCCCCGTCGGCGAGCGTCCGCTCCTGGCGCGTGACCAGCCGGGCGACGTCCGGGCCGAGGCTGGCCGCGCTCAGCGCCGCCAGCGTGACGACCCCGGCCAGGGCGACGGCGGCGAACCCGAGCGTGAGCGGCAGCCAGAGCGTCCTGACCCCCGCGGCGGGCCTAGTCATCCCGGGGCAGGCCGAGCCGGTAGCCTCCGCCCAGCACGGTCTGGACGATCTCCGGGCTGGCCGGGTCCCGCTCGATCTTGCGCCGCAGGTTCTTGACGTGCGAGTCGATGGTCCGCTCGTACCCGGCGAACTCGTAGCCCCGGACCCGGTTGATGAGCTCGAACCGGGAGTAGACCCGGCCTGGGACGGCGGCCAGCGCCACCAGGATCCCCCATTCGGTGGGGGTCAGCTCGGCCCGCTCGCCGCGGACCGTCACGGTCCGGCGCTGCTCGTCGATGACCAGGAGGCCGCCGCCGAACCCCCGGCCCCCCTGGATGTCCCCGGCGGAGGTCCCGCGGCGCAGGATCGCCCGCACCCGCAGCACGAGCTCGCGCGGGCTGAACGGCTTGGTCACGTAGTCGTCGGCGCCCAGCTCGAGCCCCGCGATCCGGTCCCGCTCGCCGCCCTTGGCGGTCAGCATCACGATCGGCGTCGGCCCGGCGGCGCGTATCTCCCGCGCCACCGTCTCGCCGGGCACGTCCGGCAGGCCGAGGTCCAGCACGACCAGGTCGGGCGCCGCGTTCGCGGCCAAGCTGACCGCCGTCGCGCCGGACCCCGTGGACAGCACCGCGTAGCCCGCGCGCTCCAGGTACGAGCGGACGAGGTCACGCAGCTTGGCCTCGTCCTCCACGAGCAGGATCGTCCCGGCCATCACCGGTGATCATGCCCGCGGCCGCCCGCCCCGGAACCGGCCCGCGGGGCGCCGGGGCCGCGGCCGACCGGGGCGGCGGGAGGACGCGCCCGGCGGCCGGCTGGCATCCCCGGCAGTACCGGGCGTGCGGCGCGCGCGCCAGCAGGTCGGCCCGGATCGGGCGACGGCAGCGCTCGCAGCGGCCGTAGCTGCCCCGGGCGATCCTGGCCAGCGCGTCCTCGATCTCGGCGAGCTCCTCGTGCGCCCGGGTGACGCGCCGCCCTGGCCAGTCCAGCCCGGGGCCGCCGATGCCCGGGTCTCCGCCGGGCGCGCCCTCCCACCTCTCCTGGCACAGCTCCACGACCCGGTCCAGGGTGCGGCGCCACTGCGCCTCGAGCCGGGCCCGCCAGCCGGGCAGGTCCTCCACCGGGCGGGCCTGGGTGCCCGCGCCGCCAGTGTCCAATGCCATCGCGTCGTCACCTCCACGGAAACGGTCGCCGCCGGTCGGATCAGGCAACACCGCCGGAGTGCGCGCGGCGTGGGAGCGCGGTGAAGGTCACGTGGAGAACGGGCCGCCCCGGCCGGCCGGATCCGCCGATCCGCCCTCCGGCCCGGCCAGCAGCACGTCGGCGTCGAAGCAGGTCCGGTCCCCGGTGTGGCAGGCCCCGCCGGCCTGGTCGACCTTGACCAGCACCGCGTCCCCGTCGCAGTCGAGCGCGACGGACTTGACGACCTGGACGTGGCCGGAGGTCTCGCCCTTCACCCAGTACTCGCGGCGGCTGCGGGACCAGTACGTGCACCGGCCCGTCGTGAGGGTCCGGTGCAGCGCCTCGTCGTCCATCCAGCCGAGCATGAGCACCTCGCCGGTGTCGTACTGCTGGGCGATGGCCGCGACCAGGCCGTTCGCGTCCCGCTTGAGCCGCGCGGCGATCGCCGGGTCCAGGCTCTGGCTCCCGGCCGGCACCCGGGCGCTCTCCGTCATGATCCTCCCTCACCGGTCAGGCGGACCGGGAGCCCCGCGGCCCGCAGCGCCTCCTTCACGTCCGCGATCCGCAGCTCCCCGAAGTGGAACAGGCTGGCGGCGAGCACCGCGTCCGCCCCCGCCCGGACCGCCGCGGCGAAGTCGCCGGGCCCGCCCGCGCCGCCGCTGGCGATCACCGGCACCCGCACCGCGGCGCGGACCGCGCGGATCAGCGGCAGGTCGTAGCCGGCCTTGGTGCCGTCGGCGTCCATCGAGTTCAGCAGGATCTCGCCGGCGCCCAGCCCAGCGGCCCGCGCGGCCCAGGCCACCGCGTCCACGCCGGTGCCCCGCCGCCCGCCGTGGGTGGTGACCTCGAACCCGCTCGGGCAGGCGGCACGGCCGGCGTCCTCCGGGCGAACCCGGCGCGCGTCCACCGAGACGACCACGCACTGCGCGCCGAACCGGTCCGCGACCTCGGCGAGCAGCTCGGGGCGGGCGATCGCGGCGGTGTTCAGGGCCACCTTGTCGGCGCCGGCCCGCAGCAGCGCGTCCACGTCGCCCACGCCGCGCACTCCCCCGCCGGCGGTGAGCGGGATGAACACCTGGTCGGCGGTCCGCGCGAGCACGTCGAGCATGGTCGCCCGCCCCTGGCTGGACGCGGTCACGTCCAGGAACGCCAGCTCGTCGGCTCCCTGCGCGTCGTAGCCGCGGGCCAGCTCCACCGGGTCCCCGGCGTCGCGCAGCCCCTGGAAGTTCACGCCCTTGACCACCCGGCCGGCGTCCACGTCCAGGCAGGGGATCACCCGGACCGCGACGCCCGGGGCGGAGCACGCGGCCGGCGGGCCATCCCGGCCGGCGGGCGGGGCTTCCGGGGTCCCCGGCGGGCCCGAGCGCCTGGTGGCCGGGCCGCTCATCCGCCCACCGCCGCGAGAGCCTCCCGGAGGGTGAACGCCCCTGCGTAGAGGGCCTTGCCCACGATCGCGCCCTCCACGCCGAGCGGGCGGAGCGCGGCAATCTCCCGCAGGTTGGCCAGGGACGCGACGCCGCCGCTGGCGATGACCGGGCGCCCGGTCGCCGCGCACACCCGCCGCAGCAGGTCCAGGTTCGGCCCGGTCAGCGTGCCGTCCCTGGTCACGTCGGTGACCACGTACCTGGGGCACCCGTCGGCGTCCAGCCGGGCGAGCGCCTCGCCCAGCTCGCCGCCGTCCGCCGTCCACCCGCGGGCGGCCAGCCTGGTGCCCCGGACGTCGAGGCCGACCGCGATCCGCTCGCCGTGCTCGGCCACGATCCGGCGCACCCAGTCCGGCCGCTCCAGGGCGGCCGTCCCGATGACGACCCGGGCGCAGCCCGTGGCGAGCGCGGCGGCCAGCGAGGCGTCGTCGCGGATGCCGCCGGACAGCTCGACGGCCACGTCGAGCCTGCGGGCCACCTGGCCGAGCAGGGCCGCGTTCGACCCGCGGCCGAACGCGGCGTCGAGGTCGACCAGGTGGACCCACTCCGCGCCAGCGGCCTGCCAGGCCAGCGCGGCGGCCATCGGGTCGCCGTACCGGGTCTCGGTGCCGGCCGCTCCCTGGACCAGCCGGACCGCCTGGCCGCCGGCCACGTCCACGGCCGGGAGCAGCGTCAGCGGGCCGGTCACCGGATCAGCTCCAGCCAGTTCGCCAGCAGGGCCGCTCCGGCGTCGCCCGACTTCTCCGGATGGAACTGGGTCGCGCACGCCGGGCCGTCCTCGACCGCCGCGACGAACGGCTCCCCGTGGATGGCCCAGGTCAGCAGCGGGGCGGCCCCGGCGCCGACGGCGCCCGCCGGGCGGCCCGCGCGCTCCCACGACCGGACCGCGTAGGAGTGCACGAAGTAGAACCGCTCGCCGGGCCCGATCCCGGCGAACAGCCGGGAGCCCGCGGGCGGCCGGACGGTGTTCCAGCCCATGTGCGGCAGCACCGGGGCGTTCAGCCGGTCCACCACGCCCGGCCAGACCCGGCAGCCCCGCGCCCGCGCGCCGCGCTCGCGTCCCTCCGCGAACAGCACCTGCATGCCGACGCAGATGCCGAGCACCGGCGCGCCCGCGGCCAGCCGCCGGGCGATGACCTCGTCCCCGCCGGCCGCCCGCAGCGCGGACGCGCACGCGGCGAACGCGCCGACCCCGGGCACCACCAGGCCGTCGGCCCGCAGCGCGGGGCCGCGGTCCGAGGTCACCACCGCGTCCGCGCCGGCCCGCTGCACGGCGCGCAGGGCCGAGCGCAGGTTCCCCGAGCCGTAGTCCAGCACGACCACCTTCGGCGCGGCGCGGGTCACAGCACGCCCTTCGTGCTCGGGACGCCGGAACAGCGCGGGTCGGGCTCGGCCGCGGCGCGCAGCGCCCGGGCGAACGCCTTGAACTGCGCCTCGACGATGTGGTGCGGGTTCCGCCCCGCGAGGACCTCCAGGTGCAGGCAGATCGCCGCGCTCGCGCCGAGCGACTCGAAGAAGTGCCTGGTCAAGGTGGTGTCGTAGGTGCCGATCAGCGGTGCCATGCCGACCGGCTCGCGGTGCACCACGTAGGGCCTCCCGGCGAGGTCGACGGCCGCGCGCACCAGCGCCTCGTCGAGCGGCACGTGCGCGTCGCCGAACCGGCGGATTCCCGCCCGGTCACCCAGCGCCCGGCGCAGCGCCTCGCCGAGGGTGATCGCGGTATCCTCGACCGTGTGGTGGGCGTCCACCTCGGTGTCCCCGGTGGCCCGGACGCTCAGGTCGAGCAGGCCATGCCGACCGAGCTGGGCGAGCATGTGGTCGAGGAACGGCACGCCGGTGGCCACGTCGGCCCGCCCGCTGCCGTCCAGGTCGACCTCGGCGAGCACGCGCGTCTCGCCGGTGGCCCGCTCCGCCCGGGCCGACCGCCTGCCCGGCCCGCCGCCGGGGTCCGGCCCGCCGGTCACCGGAGCACCCCGGTCAGCGCGGCGCGGAACGCCGCCATCTCCGCCGGGGTGCCGACGGTGACCCGCAGCCACCCGGGCGGGCCGGCCTCCCGGACCAGCACCCCCGCGTCCAGCAGCCCCTGCCAGACCGCCCGGCGGTCGCCGAACGTTCCGAACAGCACGAAGTTCGCGTCGGAATCAGCCACGGCCAGCCCGCGCCCGCGCAGCCACGCGACCAGCTCGTCCCGCTCCGCCCGGATCCGCCCGACGGCGGCGAGCAGGTCCGCGGACCGGGCGAGCGCGGCCCGCGCGGCCGCCTGGGTGAGCGCGGACAGGTGGTAGGGCAGCCTGACGATCTGGAGCGCGCCCACCACCTCCGGGCTGGCCGCCAGGTATCCCACCCGCGCCCCGGCCAGCGCGAACGCCTTGGACATCGTGCGGACCACGATCAGCCGGGGGAAGCGCGGCAGCAGGGCCAGGGCGGTGCCCGCCGGGTCGCGGGCGAACTCGGCGTAGGCCTCGTCGACCACGACCACGCCCGGCGCCCGCGCGCAGATCCGCTCGATCACCTCCAGCGGCAGGACCGTGCCGGTCGGGTTGTTCGGCGAGGTGAGGAAGACCAGGTCCGGCCGGTGCTCGGCGATCGCGGTGAGCGCACGGCCGGGGTCCAGGCCGAAGTCGTCATCGCGGGCCGCGCCGACCCACGCGGTGGCGGTGGTCCGCGCGATCACCGGGTGCATCGAGTAGGACGGCTCGAACCCGATGGCGCGCCGGCCCGGGCCGCCGAACGCCTGGAAGATCTGCTGGATGATCTCGTTCGACCCGTTGGCCGCCCAGACATGGCTGGCCCCCAGGCCGTGGCCGAGGTAGGCGGCCAGGTCATGGCGGAGCGCGAGGGCGTCGCGGTCGGGATAGCGGTTGAGGGCCGCCGCCGCGTCCCGCGCCGCGCCCGCGATGTCGCGGACGAGGGCGGGCGCGGGCGGGTAGGGGTTCTCGTTGGTGCTGAGCCGCACCGGGACGTCGAGCTGGGGCGCGCCGTAGGGCTCCTGCCCGGCCAGGTCCGGGCGGATCGGCAGCGCCGCCGGCAGGCGCCCTGAGGTCCGGGCGCTGGCCGGCGCAGGCGCCCCCGCGCCGCTCCCGGCCCCGCCCGGGCCCGGCGCTCCCCGCCCGGCGGTCCCGGCCGGGACGCGGACGCGGACCGCCTGGACGTGCCCGTCCAGGTCCTCGGCGCCGCCGAGCGCGTCGATGTGCGGCGCCGCCGCGGCGAGCGCGCCGGCCGTGCAGGTGACCACGTGGACCGGGCGCAGGAACGACAGGACCGACAGCCCGCCGCTGTGCCGGGCGGTCCCCCCGGTCGGCAGCACGTGGTTCGAGCCGGCGAGGTAGTCCCCGAGGGAGACCGGGGCGTAGGGCCCGGCGAACACCGCGCCCGCGTTGCGGACCCGGGCGGCCAGCTGGACGGCTCGTTCCGCCTGGATCTCCAGGTGCTCGGGCGCCCAGGCGTCCGCCACCGCGAGCGCGGCGTCGAGGTCGGCGACGAGGACGCAGGCGGACTGGCCCGCGAGCGCCTGGCCGACCCGCCCGGCGTGCCGGGCGGCTCCCGCCCGGGCGGCCAGCTCCTTGTCGACCCGGTCGGCCAGGCCGGGGTCGGTGGTGATCAGCAGGCACGCGGCCAGCGGGTCGTGCTCGGCCTGCGCGACCAGGTCGGCGGCGATGAACGCCGCGTCGGCGGCGCCGTCGGCGATGATCGCGATCTCGGTCGGGCCGGCCTCGGCGTCGGTGCTCACCACCCCGCGCAGCAGCCGCTTGGCCGCGGCGACGTAGACGTTGCCGGGGCCGGTGACCGTGTCGGCCGCGGGGCAGTCGGCGGTACCGTAGCCGAGCATCGCGATCGCCTGCGCGCCGCCGGCGGCGTGGACCTCGGTGACCCCGAGCAGCTCGCACGCGGCCAGCACCGCCGGGTGCGGCAGGCCGCCGTGCTCGGCGCGGGGCGGCGAGGCCAGGGCGATCTGCTCGACGCCGGCGACCTGCGCGGGGACGACGTTCATCACGACCGAGGACGGGTAGGCCACCCGGCCGCCCGGCACGTACACCCCGGCGCGGCGGACCGGCACCCACCGCTCGGTGACCGCCGCCCCGTCGGCCACGGCCGTGGTCGTCTCGGCGGGCAGCTGGGCCTGGTGGACGAGCCTGGCTCGCCGGATCGCCTCGCGCAGCGCGGCGACCACCGCCGGGTCGAGGCCGTGCAGCGCCGAGGCCAGCGCGTCACGCGGCACCGGCGTGGCCGGCAGATCGACTCCGTCGAACCGGGCGGTGTGCTCGCGTACCGCCGCGGCGCCGCGGCGGCGGACGTCCTCGCAGACGGGCTGGACCGCGGCGACGGCCGCCGCGACGTCGAGCGTGGCGCGCGGCAGCACGCCGGACAGGCGGGCGGCGGTGAGGCCCGCGGCCGGCTCGCCGCGCAGGTCGATCCTGGTGAGCACGGCGCAAGCCTAACCGGAGCGCGCGGCGCGTGATCCCGGCCCGCCTGGCGCGAAGCCGCCCGCCCGGCCTATTCGATGATCTTGGATATCGGGATCTCCAGGATGTCCCGCGCCCCGGCGGAGCGCAGCGCGGGGATGAGCGTGTTCACCCCCCGCTTGGGGACCACGGCCTCGACCGCGTGCATGCCGCCGCGGGCCAGCGATGTGATCGTCGGCGAGGTCATCGCGGGCAGGATCTCGGTCACCGCGGCCAGGTCGGCGTCGGCGACGTTGAGCTTCAGCAGGACGTTGCCCCGCGCCCGGATCGCCCCGCGCAGCAGGAGCGCCACGTCCTCCATCGCCGCCCGCTTGGCCGGGTCGGCCAGCGAGTCGTGGTTGGCGATCAGCTCCGTGTAGCTGGTCAGGAGCGTGTGGATGATCTTCAGGCCGTTCCTGCGCAGCGACGACCCGGTCTCGGTCAGGTCGACGATCGCGTCCACGATGTCGGGGACCTTCGCCTCGGTCGCCCCGTGGGAGGGGGTGACCATCGCCTTGATCCCGTTCTCCTCCAGGAACCGCCGGGTCAGCGCGGGGAACTCGGTGGAGATCCTGATCCCGTCCGGCAGGTCGCCGACCGACTCCCAGCCCGAGGCCGCGGGCACGGCGAGGACCACGCGCACCGGCTCGCTGGTCGCCTTCGAGTACTCCAGCTCGCCGAGCGAGGCCACGTCGGCGCCGGTCTCGGTGATCCAGTCGCGGCCGGTGATGCCGAAGTCGAACAGGCCCTCGGCCACGTACACCGGGATCTCCTGCGGCCGCAGGAACCTGACCCGGTCGATCCGCGGGTCGGCGACGCTGGCGTGGTAGTCGCGGTCCGAGGCGCGCCGCACGGTCAGGTCGGCCGCGTCGAACAGCTCGAGCGTGGCCCGTTCGAGCGACCCCTTGGGCAGGACGAGGGACAGCACGCCAGCACCCTACCTGGCGCCCGGGGGCCGTGATCACGTGCCGCGGCCGGGCCGGCCTGCCTGACGCGGCAGCGCGGCCGGGCCGGCCTGCCTCACGCGACGACGCGCAGGGTGGACGAGCCGTCGGGCCGGCGGCGGACCTCCAGGCGCTCGGCGATCCGCTCCTTCAGGTCGGGGACGTGGCTGACGATGCCGACCGCGCGCCCGCGGTCCCGCAGCTCGTCGATGACCGTGAGCACCTGGTCGAGGGTCTGCGGGTCGAGGGCGCCGAAGCCCTCGTCGATGAAGAGGGTCTCCAGCTCCACGCCGCCGGCCTCGGCCTTGACCACGTCGGCGAGGCCGAGGGCGAGGGCGAGGGAGGTGTAGAACGTCTCCCCGCCCGACAGCGAGCCCGGGCCGCGCTCCTCGCCGGTGTGCCGGTCGGCGACCGAGAGCGTCAGGCCGGCCCGTTCCCGGCGGTTCTGTCCCTGGTCGCTGCGGAGCAGCTCGTACCGGCCGGACGACATCACCGCGAGGCGGAGGTTCGCCGCCGCGACCACCTGCTCGAACCAGTGCCGCAGCACATAGGTGGTCAGCGCCACCCGGCGGTGCCCGGCCATGCCCTTGGCCAGCTGGGCCAGGTGGATCACCGGCCCGCTCGCCGCCTCATGCGCCTGCGCCTCGGCCTCGGCCCGGCCGAGCTCGGCCAGCCGGCCCTCCAGCCGGCCCGCCCTGGCGAGGAGAGCCTCGTGCGCGGTCCGCGCCTCCTGCTCCGCCTCCCGCGCCCGGGCGAGCTCGGCGACTGCCAGCCTCGCCGCCTCGTGCGCCTCGGCCGCCGCCGCCGGGTCAAGCCCGGCCAGGTCCGGGGCCTGGACCGCGGCGCGCAGCTCGGTGAGCGCCGTCGCCCACGAGGTGACCTGATCCTCCAGCCGGGCGATCTCGCCGGGCGCGAGCAGGGCCGAGCCGGCCTGCCCGGCGGTCGCGAAGCCGCGGGCCTGCGCCTCGTCGCGCGCCCGCAGCTCAGCGTCCCGCGCGGCGTCCAGCGCGGCGCCGAGCTGGCCAAGCGCGGCCGCGAGCGCCCGCCCGGCCTCGGCGTCCCGCCGCAGCGCGGCCTGCCGGGCCGCGACCGACGGATGGGGCCCGGCCGCTTCCGCCAGGCTGGCCCGCAGGCCGGACAGGTCGGCCCGGGCGCGCTCGGCTTCCCGCGCGGCCTCGGCCGCCGCGGCGGCCGCCGCGGCGTGGTCGTCGCCGAGCCGTTCCTGCTCGGCCCTCAGGTCCTCCAGCTCCGCCGCCAGCCGGGCCGCCTCCTGCCTGGCCTCCTCGGCCTGGCGCGCCCGCCCGGCGACCTCCGCGGCCTCCGCCGTGAGCTCGGCGAGGGCCCGGCCGCCCGTCACCGCCGCGCACTCGGCGGCCTCCCGGGCCAGCGCGGCGTGCTCGGCCTCGGCGCGCCCGCGGGCCGCCCCGGCCTCGTCCCGCCGCGCGCGGGCGGCATCGACCTCCTCGGCCGTGACCTGCCGCGCGCCCGGGCGGGCGGGCGCGGGATGCTCGGGCGACCCGCAGACCGGGCACGGCTCGCCCGGCGCCAGGCCGCCGGCCAGCTCGGCCGCCATGCCGGCCAGCCGGGCGTCCATCGCCTGCTGGTGGAGGTCGGTGAGCCGCTGGTAGGCGTCGATCGCCGCCTGCCTGGCGGCGTCCTTACGGGCCAGCTCGGGCCTGATCCGCTCGAGGCGGCCCGCGGCGTCCGCGAGCCGGCCCAGCTCGGACCGGCGGGCGAGGAGGGCGTCGAGGCCAGCGGCGGCGTTCCGCGCCTGCTCCAGGCGATCGCCGGCCGCCGCGATCCGCCCGGGCAGTTCCCGCCTGGCCGCGGTGACCGCCGCGAGCCGGCGCTCCGCCCCGGCCGCCGCTCGCTCCTTCTCGGCGTGCTCGGCCTGCCGTCCGGGCAGCGCGGACTCGGCGGCCACCAGGGGCTCCAGGGCGGCAGCCTCGGCCTCGGCCGCCTCCGCGCGCCCGGTCGCGGCTGTGGCCTCCCGGGCCGTCACGGACTTCACGTCGGCCGTCTCGCCCGCCAGCCTGGCCGGCTCGTCCGCCGCGGCGGCCCCGGCAATCCCGCCCTCGCCGTCCGCGGCGGCCCCGAGGATCTCGATCAGCTCCCCGAGGGCGTCCCGCGCCGGCCCGGCCCCCAGCCGTCCGCGCACGGCCTCTGCCGCCGCCAGGACGTCCGCCCGCGCCCGCCCGGCCTTCGCGCTGGCCTCGGCCAGCAGGGCGAGCAGCGGCCGCACCGGCTCGGCGCGGCGGGCGGCCTCGAGCCGGGCGGACCGGGCGTCGTGCTCGCCCCGGCCCGCCTCGTGCTCGGCCAGCCTCGCGAGCGCCTCGGTCAGCCTGGTCATCGCCCCCGCCCGGGCCGCGGCCTCCCGCTGGGCCGCCTCCGCCCTGCCCGCCTGCCCGGCCGCGAGGCCGACCGCCTCCCGCGCGAGCGCGGCCTGCCGCGCCAGCTCGTCGCCGATCTGCTTGAACCGGACGGCGCGCTCATCGCCGGGCAGGCGGGCCAGCTCCTGGCCGGCCTCGGCGTCGAGCCCCGCCGCCTCGGCTGCCGCCGCCACCGCGGCGAGCACCCGTTCCCGTGCCGCCTGGCCCGCCCGGGCCGCCTCGGCCCGGCGCCGGTCGAGCTCTTCCGTGATCGCCTCGTACAGCTGCGTGCCGAACAGCCTCGTGAGCACCTTGCGCCGCTCGTCGTCGTCGGCGCGCAGGAACCGCGCGAACTCGCCCTGGGGCAGCAGCACCACCTGGGTGAACTGGTCCCGGTTGAGCCCCACGGCGGCGGTGATCCGCTCGCCGGCCTCGGCGTGGCTGGACGACAGGCTGGCCCACCGGCCCCCGTCGAGCCGCTCCAGGTGCACTCGGGCCGGGTCGGTCACCCATCCCTCGCCGCGCCGCTTGGGCCGCCGGTGCTCGGGCACGCGGCTCACCCGGTACCGGACGCCGCGCAGCGAGAACTCCAGCCGGGCCGACGGCTCGGCGGCGGGGTCCGCGAAGTCGCACCGGAGCCGGTCCCTGCCGGATCCCTGCCCGGCCAGGCCGCCGTAGAGGGCGAACGTGACCGCGTCCAGGATCGTGGTCTTCCCGGCGCCGGTCGGGCCCTCGATGAGGAACAGGCCGCTGGCGGCGAGCCGGTCGAAGTCGACCCGCTGCCCGGTCGCGTACGGCCCGATCGCGGCGAGCTCCAGGCTGTGCAGGCGCATCAGGCCACCTCCCGCTGGACGGCCTCGACCACGTCCCGCAGCACCCGGCGCTGGTCGTCGTCGGGCGGCGCGCCGCTGACGTGCTCCACGAACAGCCCGCAGATCTCGGCCGGGTCGGTCGCCGCGGCCAGCCGGCGCAGGTCCTCGGCCGGGCTGGAGAGCCCGCCCTCGGGCTGGAAGTCCAGCACCAGGGTGTGCGGCCAGCGTTCCCGCAGCCGCTCCATCGGGGCGACCGGGCGGGCCGGGTCGGTGAGGGTCACCTTGAGCCAGGCGCCCGCCAGGCCCGCCAGGTCGGTCCCGGCCCGGGCGAGCAGGTCGTCCAGCCGGCCGCGCACCTCGCGCAGGGGCCTCGGCACGGGCGCGGGGATCTGCTCGGCCCGCACCTGCCCCGGGGCGCCGAGGTCCACCAGGGTCACGGACTTGACGTGGTCCTTCTCGGAGAACGAGAACGCCAGCGGCGAGCCGGAGTACCGGACGGCCGTGCCGTCGACGGGCGAGACGTCCTGGCGGCCGTGCAGGTGCCCGAGCGCGACGTAGCCCAGGCCGGAAAAGACCGAGGCCGGCGCGTCGCCGATGCCCCCGACCCGGATGTCGCGCTCGGACTCGCAGGCGGCGCCACCGGTCACGAACGCGTGCGCGGCGACCACGGTGCGCGCGATCCGGCGCCGCGTGGCGTCCGCCCGGATCAGGGCCGCGGCGGCGGACAGCACCGAGGCGTGCGAGCGCCCGGCGCCCAGATCGGCCATGACCGCGTCGGGCAGCAGGTACGGGATGCCGTACAGGGCGACCTCCCCGTGCTCGTCGGCGAGGATCACCGGGCGGCCGAGGTCCGCGACGCAGGTGCGCAGGTGGATCCCGGCCCTCTCGCTCAGCCGGGAGCCGAATCCCAGGCGGACCGGGGAGTCGTGGTTGCCGCTGATCAGCAGCACGGGGATGCGCGCGCCGGCGAGCCGGCTGAGCGCCTCGTCGAGCAGCGCCACCGCGTCCGCGGGCGGGACGGCCCGGTCGTAGACGTCGCCGGCGACGACGACCGCGTCCGCCTCCTGCTCGACCGCCTGGGCGAACAGCCAGTCGAGGAAGGCCGCCTGGTGCGGCAGCAGGTCCTCGCCGTGCAACGTCCGGCCCAGGTGCCAGTCCGATGTGTGCAGCACGCGCATCGGCATCCCATGATGGCGGCCGGGCGGGACATTGGCCGCGCATTCCGCGGCCGGCGCGCCGGCGCGTTCGCAGGCCCGGCCCGCCAGCCGCCGGGAGGTGACCGGTCCGCCGGCGGGGAAGAGCTCGCGGAGCGCGCCCATCGCCCGCCCTGGCAGGGCCTCGTCCGGGTAGCGCTCCGGCTCCCGGCGGTTGCCCCTCCAGGAATTCCCGCAGCAGCTTCCATCGCAGGCCCGCGTCCCGCGTCGCGCGGGATCCGCCAGGCGACCCGCGGTGCTCGCTGCTCGTTGAGCCCGGCGTCCCGCGTTCGCACGGATCCGCCTTCTTCCCGGGACTGTGCTTCCGGCTCCTGGCGCCGGCGTCCCGCGTCGCGCGGATCCGCCGTGCCGGGTCAGCGAGCGTCATGGGCCGGTAGCGTGACGTCATGGCACCCTCCCCGTCCGTGGGCCGCGCTCCGACCCTGCGGCCGGCCCGGGCGGCAGGCCGCGCTCCCGGGCGGCCGGGAGGGACGGCCCGGTGAGGCTCCCGGAGCGGGAGGCGCGGCGCAGGCTCGGCATGGCAAGGGTCGCGATCCTGGCGACCGCGACGCGGACCGGCCTGCCGCACGTGGTGCCGGTGACGTTCGCCGTCGACGGCGACCTCATCTTCACCGCCGTCGACCAGGTCAAGCCGAAGGCCACGGCCGACCTGCGGCGGCTGCGGAACATCCGCGCCAACCCCGCAGTCGCGGTCCTGGCCGAGCACTATGACGACGACTGGTCGGCGCTGTGGTGGGCCCGGGCGGACGGCCGCGCGTCGGTCACCGCGGACCCCGGCGCGATGGCCGGCCCGCTGCGGCTGCTCGCGGAGCGCTATCCGCAGTACCGGGCCAGCCCTCCCGCCGGGCCGCTCATCGTGATCCGGGCGGATCGCTGGACCGGGTGGGCGGCCAGCGGAGCGGCCGCCCGGCCGGCGAGCGCCGCCGGCCCGCGCTCCCCGGCTAGTGGATGTGCAAGCTGATCCCGAGCAGCGGCAGCCACCACAGCAGGATCGCGAGCAGGGCCGATCCGATGCCCTTGAGCAGGCCAATCGTGATGTAGTGCCGGGCCACGGCGAAGACGATCCCCACCACGACGTAGACGATCACGACCGTGCCGACCGAGACTCGCTTGCGCATGGGGCCGCCCCTCCGACCGGTGAAATCACCAATGAGTAATTCACCATGGCACGGCATGCCACATCGCGCAAGGGGGCATGAATGTAACGCATCGTCCATGCCGATGGGAGGTGATCGAAATGGCTGGGATGCTGCGGATCCCGCGCAGCCGCGGCGCGCTGAGCGGCGCCCTGCTCGTGCTGCTCGGGCTCTGGGGCGGCCTCGCGCCGCTGATCGGGCCGGCCGCGGGATACGGCTACACCCCGGACCGCGTGTGGGCGTGGACGCCCGGTCGGCTCTGGCTGGACGTGCTGCCCGCCGCGGTCACGCTGGTCGGCGGCGCCGTCGTGCTCGCGACCCGGCTGCGCCCGGTGGCCCTGGCCTTCGCCTCGCTCAGCGTGCTGGCGGGCGCGTGGTTCGCGGTCGGCGGCCAGCTCGCCCCGCTCTGGGACACGGGCATCACGCCCGGGACGCCGCTCGGCGGCACGGTGGCGCGCGCCGCCGAGCAGATCGGGATCTTCACCGGGCTCGGGGTCGCGGTCGCCTGCGTCGCCTGCGCCGCCCTCGGCCGGCTCACCGTGCTGTCCGCCCGGGACGGCGGCCGCGCCCGCCGGGCCCTCCTCGCGGAGGACACCGGGCCGGTCGGCGCGCCGGCCTGACGGCC
>JAJPIV010000018.1 GCA_021324595.1 Actinomycetota bacterium
CCGTCCCGGCCGGGCCGATCGCGAACACGATCGTGTGAGTGTCGATCGCGTCCACGTAGCGCTTCTGGTTCAGCGTCTTGGGCCGGATCGTGCGGCCGCGCGCGGACAGGATGTCCAGGGTCAGCACGTCCGCCGGGCGCGCGCCGGACCTGCGGCGCAGCATCGCCACGCTGCGCTCCACGACCTCCGGCGTCACCTCGGTGCCGCTGGCGACCAGCGCGGTCAGCTCCTCGAAGACCTCCCCGATGACCGCTGCCTCCGACGCCGAGCCGGTCACGGTGATCTCATTCCCGCGGACATGGATGTCGGAGTCGAATGCCTCCTCGATCACCTGCAGCAGCTCGTCCCGCGAGCCGAGCAGGCTCACCATCGAGTGCGGCTCGGGTATCACGATCCGCAGCGATGTCCGGCCGCCCGATTCAGGTACGGTGCCCGGGTCACCCGGTTCCTTCTCCAACACCCCGCCTCATCCGAACACGGTCACCACGGCAGGCCGGGCCTGGCCCCGCGCGCTCCGCCCCGGGCCCGCCAGGCGCGCCCGGCTCATCCGGGCGGCCATCCCATCACCCGGCCGCCGAGGACGTGCGCGTGCGCATGATGCACAGTCTGGCCGGCGTGACCACCCGTATTGAAGACAACCCGGTACCCGGTCTCGGCGATTCCGCTGGTCACGGCCACCTGATGCGCCTGCGCCGCCACCTCCGCGAGCAGCGCGCCGTCGGCCGCGGCGAGGCTGGCCAGGTCACGGTGGTGAGCCTTCGGTATCACCAGCACGTGAATCGGGGCCTGCGGATTAATGTCGCGGAACGCGAGCGTCCGCCCGGTTTCGAGCACGCGGGTCGCCGGGACCTCACCAGCCACGATTCCGCAGAATAGGCAATCTGGCACGGGCCGATCTTAACGTGTGCGCCGCCTTCCGGCGCCGTGACATATAGGGTTGCATCACTGCGAACCCCCGGGGCGGCCGCCGCCTCGCGCCCGCGCGGGACCTGCTGGCGGAAGCGGCTCGTGGCCGACGTTCACGGGCCGCGCCGAGGTGACCGCTCGCCGGCGTCGCCCGCCGGCGTCGCCCGCCGCGGCCCCGCGGGGCGGCGCGGGCACCCGGGCGAGCGACGACCTTGGAGCGGCGGGATCGTGAAGCTGAGACGAGCATGGCGGACCCGCGCTGCGTCGGCCGATGACAGCGCGTGAACCTGAACGCGGGGCCGCGCGTCAAAGGAGAGTGACCGAGACCCTGGTCGCGGACGACGCGGCCAGGGCCGCCCCAGCAGCGCGCGACGGAGCAGTGGAAGCCGGGATCCCGGATGCCAGGGCGACGATCGGCGAGCTGTACGAGGCGCATTACCGTCCGCTGGTGCGCTTGGCAGCCCTGCTGGTGCATGACATCACGACCGCGGAGGAAGTCGTGCAGGACTCGTTCGTCGCGCTTCACGCGGGCCTGCACAGGCTGCGCGACCGGGAGAAGGCGCTGTCGTACCTGCGCGCTGCGGTCGTCAATCGGTCACGTTCCGTGATCAGGCATCGCGTCGTCGTCGACCGCAACCCGGCGCAGGCACCGCCCGACATGCCGAGCGCCGAGCACAGCGCCCTGGAGCTGATCGAACGGTCCTCGGTGGTCAAGGCCCTCCAGGTGCTGCCGGGCCGGCAGCGCGAGGTCGTCGTGCTGCGCTACTACGGCGACCTGTCCGAGGCCCAGATCGCGGCGGCCATGCGCATCAGCCGTGGCGCGGTGAAGAGCCACACATCCCGGGCGATGGCGACGCTGCGAGAGGTCCTGGAGCGGCAGGGATGAGCCGCGGCGGCCGGCGGCACCGGCAGGCTCCCGATGCCCGGCTCGAGCAGGCGATGCGGCGGGCGCTGCACCAGTTCGCGGATGCGATCGAGCCGGCGGCCGATGGCCTGGAGCGGATCGAGGCGAAGATCGCGGCCAGGCGGCGCGCGGGCTGGCTCGCGCGCGTGACCGGCCAAGCCCGCGGGGCCGCCCGTCCCGCCGCGCACAGGCGGGCCGGCCCCGGCTCGCGCCGGGCCGGCCTCCCGGCCGGGGCCTGGGCGGCGGCGGCAGGCGCGGGAGGGGCGCTGGCCGAGGCAGCGCGGGCGGTGGCCGGATGGCTGCGCCCCGGGCCGGGCCCGCGGGCACCGCTCGGCTGGCTGCGCCCGGCCGGCGCGCTGGCCACCGCCGCGATCGTCGTCGTGGTCGCCACGCTGGCGATCACCACGCTCCCGCAGGTGATCTCGCCGAGCAACAACTCCGCCACCCTGGGACCGGGTGCTCCGGGCGGGCCGGCGGGACCGGCGCGCCTCCCGGCGAGCCGGTCACCGGGCGGCTCCGCGGCGCGATCGGCTACGCCGGCCGCGTCGCCATCGCCACGCTGCCCCTCTCCCGCGCGCACGCGCAGCCGAAGGCCCTCGCACAGCCCGGGCATGACGCCGACGCCCGGCCCCACTCCGAGCCCTCAGCCGACGCCGACTCTCACGCCCACGCCGACCCCGACGACCTCGTCACCGGCGTCCAGCGACTCGGCGTCGGCCACGCCGACCCTTGGCGCCTCCGGGCAGCCGGCCCAGGTCCGCACCGCCGCGGGCGCCAGGCCCGCCCGGCCTCGATCGCGCCACCACCGCCGCCACTGCGGCACCGGGTAGCGGCCCGCCGCCCGGCCGCCAGCGGCCGGGCGGCTTACCAGCGGCCGCACCGGCTCAGGACGAGCGCGGCCGCCACCGCCCCGGCCGTCGACGCGCGCAGCACCGTGGGGCCGAGCCGTGCGGGAACGGCGCCGGCGGCGGCGAAGCGGGCGGACTCCTCCGGGCTGATCCCTCCTTCCGGGCCCGTGACCAGGACGATCTCGCCGCTGGCAGGGAACGGCAGCGCCGCCAGGGCGGTGCCTGCCCGAGGGTCAAGCACCACTGCCAGCGCCGCTCCGGCCACCCGTCCGAGCACCTGATCGGTCGATGCCTGCTCGGTGACCACCGGGAACCGCGCCCGGCGCGACTGCTTGGCGGCCTCGCGGGCCGCCGAGCGCCAGCGGCCAAGCGCCCGGTCCGCCCGCCCCGGCCGCCACCTCGCCACGCAGCGCTGGGCGGCCCACGGGATCACGGCATCGGCCCCGACCTCGGTCAGCATCTCCGCGGCCAGCTCGCCGCGATCGCCCTTGAGGATCGCCTGGACGACGGCGATCCGGCAGCCGGGCTCCGGCTCCCGGCGCCGCCCGACCACGGCCAGATCGAGCTCGCCGGCGCGCGCGGCGGTGACCACGCACTCGGCCAGGAGCCCGGCTCCATCGGTCAGGTCGACCCGCTCGCCGACGCCGATCCGCCTGACCGTGGTCGCGTGATGACCCTCCGCTCCGGCCAGCGTGACCAGGTCACGGGCGAGCTGCGCGGCCTCGCACACGAACACCGGCGGCGCCATGAGGGCACTGGCCCGGGTCAGCGGCCGTTGAATGCGTCCCGCAGGCGGGAGAAGAACCCCTGCTCCCCGGGTGCGAACCGGCCGGGCGGCGACTCCTCCGCCCGCAGCCTGGCGAGCTGGCGCAGCAGTTCCTCCTGCTCGGGGTCGAGCTTGGTGGGGGTCTCCACGGTCACGTGGATGATCAGATCGCCGCGGCCCGGGCCGTGCAGGCGAGCCGAGCCCTGCCCGAACAGCGGGATCGTCTGGCCGGACTGCGTGCCCGGCCGGATGTCGATGTTCGCTGGGCCGTCGAGCGTCTGGATCTGCAGCGTGGCTCCGAGCGCCGCCGCGGTCATCGGGATCGTGAGCGTGCAGTGCAGGTCATCGCCCTGGCGCTCGAAGACCGGGTGCGGCCGCTGGACGACCTCCAGGAACAGGTCACCGGGCGGGCCGCCGCCCGGGCCCACTTCGCCCTCGCCGGCCAGCTGGATGTGCGTGCCGTCCTCCACCCCGGCCGGGATCCGCACCTTGATCGTGCGCCGCGTCCTGACCCGGCCGTCACCGTCACATTCGTGGCATGGCCGCCTGATCACGGTGCCGAACCCCCCGCAGCCCGGGCATGGCCGCGACGTCATCATCTGGCCGAGCAGGGACCTGGTCATCTGCCGGACCTCGCCGATGCCGCCGCAGACCTCGCAGGTCACCGGATGGCTGCCCGGCGCGCTGCCCTCGCCCGAGCACGTTGGGCAGACCACCGCGGTGTCCACGGTCAGCTCCCTGGTCGTCCCGAACACGCATTCGGCCAGGTCCAGGTCCACCCTGATCGTGGCGTTCCGCCCGCGCCGTGCCCGGCTCCGGGGGCCGCGGGGCGCCCCGCCGCCGAAGAACGCGTCCATCAGGTCGCTGAAGGCGAAGCCGGTGGCGAACCCGCCCGCGCCGCCGCCCGGGGCGAACGGATCGGCACCCAGGTCGTACATCTGGCGCTTCTCCGGGTCCGACAGGACCTCGTACGCCTGGGTGATCTCCTTGAACCGCTCCTGGGTCACCGGGTCCGGGTTGACGTCCGGGTGCAGCTCACGAGCCAGCCGCCGGTACGCCTTCTTGATCTCGTCGGCGTTGGCATCCCGGCGCACGCCAAGCGTGGCGTAGTAGTCGGTCGTCACGCTCACCCCTACGACTCCGCCAGAATCTGACCCGTGTACCGTGCCACCGCGCGCACCGCCCCTATCGCCGTCGGATAGTCCATCCGGGTGGGCCCGACCACCCCGAGCTTGGCCAGCGGCCGGTCGGCCGACCCGTAGCCGGCGGTGACGACCGACGTGCTGCGCAGGCCTTGCACATCATTCTCCGCGCCGATCCTGACCGTCACCAGCGACCGCTCGTCGCACTGGCCGAGCAGGCGCATCAGCACGACCTGCTCCTCCAGCGCCTCGAGCACCTCGTTGAGCCCCTGGGAGAAGTCAGCGGGGGTCAGGTTCGACGCTCCGCCGACCACGATCTTCTCATCACTCCTGCCCACGAGGGTCTCCAGGAGCACCGAGAAGACCGCGGCGGCGTTGGCGTGCTGAGCCGGCCCGACGCGCCGCGGCAGATCCGCGGCGACGGAGGGCACCTCGCTCAGCGCGCGCCCGCACAGGCAGGAATTGAGGACCGAGCGTAGCCCCGTGACGGAGTCCTCGTCCACGTCGCCGGGCATCTCGACGACCCGCTGCTCGACCCGCCCGGTGTCGGTGATGACGACCAGCAGGAGCTTGCGGCGGCTGAGGGTGACGAGCTCGACGTGGCGGATCGCCGACTTGCTCAGCGACGGGTACTGAACCACGGCGACCTGGCGGGTGAGCTGCGCGAGCAGCCGGACCGTGCGCATGACCACGTCGTCGAGGTCGTAGGCGCCGGCCAGGAAGGTCTCGATCGCCCGGCGCTCGGCGGCCGAGAACGGCTTGATCGCGGAGAGCTTGTCGACGAACAGCCGGTAGCCCTTGTCCGTCGGGATCCTCCCGGCGCTGGTGTGGGGCTGGGTGATGTACCCCTGCTCCTCCAGCACCGCCATGTCGTTGCGGATCGTGGCCGGGGACACGTCCAGGTGGTGCCGGTCCACCAGCGACTTGGACCCGACCGGCTCGTTGGTGGACACGAAGTCCTCGACGATGGCGCGGAGCACCGCCAGCTTCCTGTCGTCCAGCACGCGTTCACCTCCCTGGCACTCACTGGTCCCGAGTGCCAAGTCTATGGCCGAACGATACTTGGACACTCGCGTCAAGTCACCGTCGCGGGCGCCGCACGCCCGGCCAGGGGTTACGGTGAATGGAGAAGGCGGCGGCCCGGCGGCCGGGGGCGTGGCCCCGGCGGCGCGTGGTGACGGGCAGGTGCCGCCGGACGGGAGGCGATGACCAGCATGCGAGCGCTGCGCTGAAGGTCCGATGACTGGCCAGCCAGGTGGATTCGCGCGGGACGGGGCGCCCGGGCCCGACGGGAGGGCGGCCGGGCGGCCCCCCGAAGGCCTCGGGCCGTACCGGGTGCTCGACGGGTCGGCCCCGGGCCCGGCAGCGCAGCAGGACCAGCCTCCGTGGCAGGACCAGCCTCCGTGGCAGGACAAGCCGCCGTGGCCCGGCGCGCTGCGCCGGCCCGGCGGGCCCTCTGGCGCCGTGCCACCGGGCCATCAGGTCTGGGCGGCCGCGGGCTACGCCGGCGCGGCCATCCCGGTGGCCGGCTTCTTCCCGCCGCTGCTGGTCTACCTGCTCTGGGCCCGCCGCTCCCGGTTCCTGCGGGCGCACGCCGCGCAGGCGGCCAACCTCGCGCTCACCACGTCCCTCTACCTGGTCTGCCTGGTGATAGTGGCGGGCATGCTCGCCCTCGACTCTGTCACCCTGGGCCTTGCGGCGGGGGCGGCCGGGCTGCTGATGCTGTGGTCGGCCCTGGTGGTCCAGCTCGCCCGCGGCGCCCGGGCCGCCGGTGACGGGGCCTTCCGCCCGGCCGCGGGCTGGCTCTGCGCGACGTTCCTGCGGCCGTGACGGCCGTCCCGGCGCGTCGCGGCGCGAGCCGCCTCCTCAGTCCAGCAGGCCCCGGACCACGGCGTCGGCCAGGAGCCGCCCGCGCCTGGTCAGCACCACCCGGCCCGCGGCGAAAGCCCCCGGCTCGGCCAGGCCGTCCGCCACGGCCCTGGCCGCCGCGCGCCGCCCCCCGGCCCGCAGCTCGCGCAGGTCGCACCCGGAGGCCAGCCGGGCGGTCAGCATGACCCGCTCCATCCGGCGCTGCTCGCCGGTGAGGACCTCCCGGCCCTGGCCCGGGCTCACGCCAGCGGCGACGCGCCTGGCGTAGGCGGCCGGGTGCCGGACATTCCACCAGCGCACCCCGCCGACGTGGCTGTGGGCGCCCGGCCCGATGCCCCACCAGTTGCCGCCGGTCCAGTAGACCAGGTTGTGCCGGCACTGCGCCCCTGGCCCGGCGGCCCAGTTGGAGATCTCGTACCAGCGGAATCCGGCGGCCGCCAGCAGCTCGTCGGCGGCTGCGTAGCGGTCGGCCAGCGCATCGTCGTCCGGTGCCGGGATCTCGCCGCGCCGGATCCGCGCGGCCAGCCTGGTGCCCTCCTCCACGGTCAGCGCGTAGGCCGACAGGTGGTCCGGGGCCGCTGCGATCGCGTCCTCCACCGACCGCCTCCAGTCGGCATCGCTTTCTCCTGGCGTGCCGTAGATGAGATCGAGGCTGACCTGGCTGAACCCGGCCTGCCGGGCCCAGCCCGCGCACCGGGCGGCCCGCCCGGGCGAGTGCGCCCGCTCCAGCACCGCGAGCACGTGCGGCGCGCTGCTTTGCATCCCGAGGGAGACCCGGGTGAACCCGGCCTCGCGCAGCCCGTCCAGCGAGGCCCGGTCCACGCTCTCGGGGTTGGCCTCGACCGTGATCTCCGCCGTGGCCGCCAGCCCGAGCTCGCCGTCGATCGCGCGCAGGATGGCCCCGAGGTCGGCGGGGCGCAGCAGCGTCGGCGTCCCGCCGCCGAAGAAGACCGCACCGGCCGGCGGAGCCGCCGGGCCGAGCACCTTCCGCGCGAACGCGATCTCCGCGATCGCCTGGCCGGCGTAGCTCTCCCGCGAGGCGCCCGAGCCGAGCTCGGCCGCGGTGTAAGTGTTGAAGTCGCAGTAGCCGCACCGGGTGCGGCAGAACGGGACATGGACGTACACGGCGAACGGCGCGCCGGCCAGCTCCCGGGCCGCCGCGGCCGGGAGCTGGCCGTCCGCTGGCACCGGGAGCCCTTGCGGCGGCCTGCCCGCCACGCTCAGCGCGCCTCGCCGGCGGCCCGAAGTCGGCCATGCCGCGCGCCGCCGGCGCCGGCCGGGGTGATCCGCGGGGCCGTCATGGCTCAACGCTAGCCGAGCCGCGAGCTACGCTGGGACCGGAGCGCGGCGCCGGGCGGATGGCCGGCCCCGGCGAGGGCGGAAGGCGGTGCGTGCCGATGACAGCGGGCGGCTTCGGGCAGTTGCGGGCCACCGACGCGGACCGGGAGAGCGTGCGGGTCATCCTCGAGGAGGCGCACGCTGAGGGCAGGCTGACCTGGGAGGAGTTCGACGCCCGGGCGACTGCGCTGGAGAGCGCGCGGACCTACGACCAGCTCGCCGAGCTCACCAGGGACCTGCCGCGCCAGGCGGCGGGCGCCCCGCTGGCGGTCCGCCAGGGCCTGCCGGCCGCGCCGCGCGGCACGAACGCTCTCGCGATCGCCTCGCTCGCCTGCGGCGTCAGCCAGCTTCTGTTCTCGCCGCTGACCGGGATCCCGGCGGTCGTCCTCGGGCACATGGCCCGCGGGCAGATCCGCCGCACCGGCGAGGATGGCGCCGGGATGGCCCTGGTGGGCCTGGTCCTCGGCTACTCGGGCCTGGCCGCGGCGGTGATCGTGGCGTCCGTGGTGGTGATGCTGGGGCTGTGGATCTTCCATTGACCGGCCGGCCACGCCCGATCAGCCCCGGCGATCCCCGCCCTGCTCGGCCGACAGCGCCGCGGCGAACGCCTCCTGGGGGACCTCGACCCGGCCGATCATCTTCATCCGCTTCTTGCCCTCCTTCTGCTTCTCGAGCAGCTTGCGCTTGCGGGTGATGTCACCGCCGTAGCACTTGGCGAGAACGTCCTTGCGCAGCGCGCGGATCGTCTCGCGGGCGATGACCCGCGCCCCGATCGCCGCCTGGATCGGAACCTCGAACTGCTGGCGCGGGATGAGCTCCTTCAGCCGGGCGGTCATCGCCAGGCCGTACTCGCGCGCCTTGTCCGCGTGGACGATCTGGCTGAACGCGTCGACCGGCTGCCCCTGGAGCAGGATGTCCACCTTGACCAGGTCGGCCTCCTGCTCCCCGGCCGGCTCGTAGTCCAGCGAGGCGTAGCCGCGGGTCCGGGACTTGAGCTGGTCGAAGAAGTCGAAGATGATCTCCGACAGCGGCATCGTGTACCGGATCTCCACCCGGTCCTCGGACAGGTACTCCATCCCGGCCAGGACGCCGCGCCGGGCCTGGCACAGCTCCATGACCGCGCCGATGTAATCGGCCGGGGCGAGGACGGTGGCCCGGACGACCGGCTCGAAGACCGCGGCGACCTTGCCCGGGGGGATCGCGCCGGCGCGAGCCGGGCCGCCGGCGTTCCCGCCGGGGAACTCGCTCGGGTTGGTCACGGTCACCTCGGCGCCGGAGTCCATGACCACCCGGTAGACCACGTTCGGCGCGGTGGAGATCAGGGCCAGGCCGAACTCGCGTTCCAGCCGCTCCCTCACGATCTCCATGTGCAGCAGGCCGAGGAACCCGCACCGGAAGCCGAAGCCGAGCGCCGCAGAGGTCTCCGGCTCGTAGACCAGCGAGGCGTCGTTCAGCCGCAGCTTGTCGAGCGCGTCGCGGAGCTCGGGATACTGATCGCCGTCGACCGGGTACAGGCCGGAGAAGACCATCGGCTTGGGGTGAGCGTAGCCAGGCAGCGGCTCGGCCGCCGGGCGGGCCGCGCTGGTCACGGTGTCGCCCACCCGGGCCTGGCGGACGTCCTTCACCCCGGTGATCAGGTAGCCGACCTCCCCTGCGGCCAGGCCCTCGGTGGGGACCGGCTCCGGGGAGATCACCCCGACCTCCAGCGTCTCGTGGACCGCTCCGGTCGACAGCATCAGCGTGCGCTCCCGCCGGTGCAGCCGCCCGTCCACCATGCGGACGTAGGTGACGACGCCCCGGTAGGTGTCGTAGATCGAGTCGAAGATCAGCGCGCGGGCCGGGGCATCGGGATCCCCGGCCGGGGCCGGCACCTGGGCGACCACCGCGTTGAGCAGCTCCGCGACGCCCTCGCCGGTCTTCGCGGAGACCCGCAGCACGTCCGGCGGCTGGCAGCCGATGACCCTGGCGAGCTCGGCGGCGTAGCGCTCCGGCTGCGCGGCCGGCAGGTCGATCTTGTTGAGCACCGGGATCAGGTGCAGCCCGGCGTCCAGGGCCAGGTAGAGGTTGGCGAGCGTCTGGGCCTCGATGCCCTGCGCGGCGTCGACGAGCAGGACTGCCCCCTCGCACGCCGCCAGCGACCGGGAGACCTCATAGGAGAAGTCGACGTGCCCGGGCGTGTCGATCAGGTTCAGCACGTAGTCACGGCCGTCACGGCCGCGCCACGGAAGCCGGACCGCCTGGCTCTTGATCGTGATGCCCCGCTCCCGCTCGATGTCCATCCGGTCGAGGTACTGCGCCCGCATCTGGCGGTCCTCGACCACGCCGGTGAGCTGGAGCATCCGGTCGGCGAGCGTCGACTTGCCGTGGTCGATGTGGGCGATGATGCAGAAGTTCCTGATCACCGCCTGATCGGTGCGGGCGGGTATGGGCGGCACGCTCATCCACTCGTTCGGGCTGGATCATCGGTGGGGGACCGCGCGGGCCGCCGGGGCGGCCTGCCCGCCCGCCGGCGCGTCCCGGCCCTCGCCGGGCGGCTCGCGCTCGCCGCGGGCCGGTGTCCTCGTCGCGTCTATGGTGGCACGTCCAGGCGGGTGCCCGCGCCGCTGGTGGCACGCCCAGGCGGGCGCTAGCGCCGCGGGCAGGGCGCTAGCGCCGCTGGCAGGCCGGCCGGGCCAGGCCGGCGCCCTGCCCGCCGCCGCTCCTGGTTTGAGCGCCACCGCGGCGTCCGATATCCTTCATGGTCGGCTCTCGCCTGCCCGTCTGCCCGCAGCGCCGTGCCAGCCGGACGAGCAGCACCTGAACGCATCACCGACCAGCACCCAAGCGAGGCATTCGCGTGGCGAACATCAAGTCCCAGATCAAGCGCATCAAGCAGAACGAGAAGGCCAGGCAGCGCAACAAGGCCGTCAAGTCGTCGCTCAAGACCGCAGTGCGGGCGTTCCGCGAGGCCGCCGCCGCGGGTGACGCCGAGCGCGCAACGCAGGCGCTGCGGGTGGCTTACGTCAAGCTCGACAAGGCCGCGGGCAAGGGCATCATTCACAAGAATCAGGCGGCCAACCGCAAGTCGGCGATCGCCAGGCGGGCCGCCGCGCTGCGCCAGGGCTGAGCGGGCCGGCCAGCCGGCCCGGGCGGGCGCGGCCGGCCCGGGCGGGCGCGGCCGGCCCGGGCGGCGGGATCCAGCAGCGCCACCCGGACCTTCCGGATCACCCGGCCGGCCAGCGATCCTTCCCGGCGGCCTGCCTGCCGGCCGGCCGGCCCCGGCCTGCCCCGGCGGGGGCGGTCCCGGCCCGGCATCCGGCGACCGTCCGCAGCAGGCGCTCCAGCGCGTATCCCGCGCTTGCCCCCTCGCCCTTGACCTGAGCGTCGGCCTCCGCGACCGCCATGTGCGCCCGGGCCAGCCCCCCAGCGGTCCATCCCCGGAGCTGCTGCCGCGCCTTGTCGGCCAGCCACGGCGCCATCCCGGGCACCGGCGCCCGGCCGCCCTGAGCCTCGGCGACCTGCGCGAGGACCCGTATGCCGCGCGCGAGAGCGCTCGTGATCAGCACCGGTGCCGTCCCGGTCGACAGGGCCCACCTGAGCTGGACCAGCGCCCCGGCCAGGTCTCCCTCCAGCGCCCGGTCCGCCACCGTGAACCCGCTCGCCTCGGCGCGGCCCCGCCAGTACCGGCCCACAGCCTCCGCCGTGATCACCCCGGCCGTGTCGGAGGCAAGCTGATCGCAGGCCGCGGCCAGGTCGCGCAGGTTGGTCCCGACCGCGTCGACGAGGGCGCGCAGGCCGCGGTCGTCGGCCTTCCGGCCGGCCCGGGCGAGCTCGGCCCGGGCGAAGTCGAGCCGCTCCCCGAACCGCCTGATGGCCGGGCAGTCGATCCGCCGCGCCGCCGAGAGCGCCGCCAGCACCGCCCGTCCCTTCGCCCCGCCGCTGTGAGTCACCACTAGGGTGACGCCCTCGGGCGGCGCCTGCGCCAGCGCCGCCAGCTCGGCCGCCACGGCCGGGCTGGCGTCCTGGACGTCCCGGACGACGACGGCGCGCGCGCCGCCGAACAGCGACGGCGAGACGAGCATGGCAAGCTCGCCGGGCCGCAGGGCGGCCCCGCTGACCTGCTGCACGTCGCGGCCGGCCCCGGTGACCTCCCCGGGCGCGGGCCCCGCGGCCGACCTCTCGCTCGCTGCCGGCTCCCCGTCCGCGGCCTGGGCTCCTGCCCCGGCCCGGCCGCCGGCCGCCCCGGCGATGGCCGCCGCCACCGCCCGCTCGACCAGCAGTTCCTCCTCGCCGACGATCAGCGTGACGGGCGCGCGCGCAGCCATGACCGCCAGCATGCCACGGGTCAGGGGGACACCGGCTGGCCGCCGCGCCAGACCCGGTACGGCCGCAGGCCGTACGACCAGGCGAACGCGCCCTCGTGGTCGGCGTCCCAGGCAACCAGGTCGGCCAGCCTGCCCCGGGTCAGCGCGCCCCGGTCGGCGGCGCGCAGCGCCCGGGCGCCGCCCACGGTCGCCGCCCGGAGCGCCTCGGTGACGCTCATCCCCAGGCCGGCGACGGCGAGCGTGATCACCAGCGCCATCGAGGTGATCCCGTTCGTCCCCGGCGAGTGACCGGAGCCGAGCGCGATCGTGGCCCCCCGTTCCAGGAGCGCCCGGGCCGGCGGCATCCGCCCGCTCTCGGGCACGACCGCCGGGCACAGCACCGCGGTGACTCCGGCCCGCGCCATCGCCGCCACGTCGTCGTCGTCCGCGCCGTTCAGCAGGTCGGCGGACGCGCAGCCGATCTCGGCGGCCAGCCGGGCGGCGCCGCAGTCCGGGTCACCGCCCGCGTGCACCCGGGGCAGCAGGCCGCTGGCCCGGCCGACGCCGAGGATCCAGCGGGCCTCATGGTCGCTGAACCGCTCCTTGTCGCAGTAGACGTCCACGCTGTCAGCCCCCGCGGCGGCCGCGTCCGGGCACCACCGCCCCACCGCGTCCACGTAGTCGTGGCGCCGGCCGAAGTACTCGGGCGGCAGCGCGTGGGCCGCCAGGAAGGTGGCGTGCACCCTGGGCATGCCCGGCTCGCTCTCCAGGGAGCGCAGCAGCCGCACGTCCGCCAGCTCGCCGTCCCTGGTGAGGTGGTAGCCGGTCTTCGCCTCGATCGTCGTGGTGCCGCTGAGCAGCCAGTCGCGCATCCGGATCCGCACCTGGTTGCACAGGGTCCACGGGTCGGTGCCCCGGGTCACAGTCACGGTCGATGCCAGGCCGCCGCCGGCCGCGATGATCTCGCCCTGGGAGGCGCCGCCGGACAGCATGGCGAGCTCGGCCCAGCGGTTCCCCGCGTAGACGGGATGGGTGTGGGCGTCGATCAGCCCGGGCGTGACCAGGGCGCCGCCCAGGTTCTCCACGTGATCGACATCGACGATGTCCTCAAGCACGCCGGGAAGGCTGGACGGCAGCTGGGCGGCGGGGCCCACCCATGCGATCCGGTCATCGTGGATGAGCACGGCCGAGTTGCTCCAGATCTCCGAGCCCGTCCACAGGCGGCCGATGTTCGTCAGGAGACGGAAGCTCATCGGCTTCCTCCGCGGCATCGGTGGTGCTACGACCGCAACGCTCGGTCCGGCCGGGACGCTCATACCATATCCGGTGGGGCATGGTAACGCACCAGTTGGCCGGCGCGCCATGGCTACGCGCTGCTCGCCGCCACCGCGTACCGGCCCAGCTCGGCCGCCAGGCCCGGCGGCACGCGGGCGATCAGCTCGGTGCCCGCGGCCGTGTGCTCGGCGCGGAGCACCTCGCCCTCGGCATGCGCCCGGGCGAGCAGGTCACCCCGGTCGTACGGCAGGACCGCCCGGACCTGCGCGTGTCGCCGCGGCAGCAGGCGCTCGATCTCGGCGAGCAGGCCGGGCACTCCCCTGCCGGTGCGGGCGGACACCACCACCGAGCGCGGCTCGGCCAGCCGCAGGCCGCGCAGCGCCACCTCGTCGGCCAGGTCCGCCTTGTTGAACGCGACCAGCTCCGGCACGTCACGGGCGCCCACCTCGGCAAGCACCTCGCGGACGGCCGCGATCTGGGACCTGGGATCAGCGTCGGAGGCATCGACCACGTGCAGGATCAGGTCGGCGTCGGTGACCTCCTCCAGGGTGGAGCGGAACGCCTCGACGAGCTGGTGCGGCAGGTGCCGCACGAACCCGACCGTGTCGGTCAGCGTGACCGGCGATCCCGACGGCAGCCGGGTCTTGCGGACGGCCGGGTCGAGCGTGGCGAACAGCGAGTCGTCCACCAGCACGTCCGCACCGGTCAGCCGGTTGAGCAGGCTCGACTTGCCGGCATTGGTGTAGCCGGCGATCGCCACCGACGGCACCTCGCGGCGGCGGCGGCGGGCGCGCTGCACCGACCGGCCGACCGACATCTCCGCGATCTCGCGGCGCAGCCGGGCCATCCGGGCGCGCACCCGGCGCCGGTCGGTCTCCAGCTTGGTCTCGCCCGGGCCTCGGGCGCCGATGCCACCGCCGCCGGCCACCCGGCCGCCCGCCTGCCGGGAGAGGGACTCGCCCCAGCCGCGCAGCCGCGGCAGCAGGTACTCCATCTGCGCGAGCTCGACCTGGGCCTTGCCCTCCTTGCTCTTGGCGTGCTGGGCGAAGATGTCCAGGATCAGGGCGGTCCGGTCGATCACCTTGACCTTGACCGCTCCCTCCAGGTTGCGCAGCTGGCCCGGGGTCAGCTCGCCGTCGCAGATCACGGTATCGGCCCCGGTCGCCGCGACCAGCGCGGCGAGCTCGGCGGCCTTGCCGGCGCCCACGTAGGTGGAGGCGTCCGGCCTGCCGCGACGCTGGACGAGCCCGTCCAGCACCACCGATCCGGCGGTCTGCGCCAGCTGGGCGAGCTCGCGCAGCGAGTTCTCCGCCGCCTGCTGCGTGCCCTCGGTCCACACGCCGAGCAGCACCACGCGCTCCAGCCGCAGGGCGCGGTACTCGACCTCACGGACGTCCTGCAGCTCGGTGGACAGGCCCGCGACCCGGCGCAGCGCGTGCCGGTCCTCCAGGTCGAGCACGCCGCGTCCCTGGCCATGATGATCACCGGCGGCCTGGGCACGGGCCGGGCTGGCGGTCGCGCCGCCGGGGCCGGCCGTACCGGGGAGAAGTTCTGAGTCTGCTGTCATCTGCCATCCACAACGCCGGCCGCCTCGGATGGCGGCCCGGTCACCCGATGCTGCCACGCGCGGCCAGCACCGTCACGTGAATAACACCGCGGGCGGCAAGCTTGTGCCCGCGCCCGGCGCGGCTCCCCCGCCGGGCCGCCTTGGCGCGCACGGCCCCGCGATATGTACGTGACTGGGCATCACTCCTAGGATCAAGGGGCAGCGTCGAGAAAGGCAACGGCGGATGAGCGACAACCACGGCATCGAGATCACCGGCCCGATGGGCGACCGGTTCACGGAGATCCTGACCCCCGGAGCGCTTGACCTGGTGGCCAGGCTGCACCGGGAGCTCGCCCCGCGGCGCGCCGAGCTGCTCGCCGCCCGGGCCGAGCGGCAGCTCGAGCTCTCCGCGGGCGCCATGCTCGACTTCCTGCCGCGGACCGCGCACATCCGGGACGACCGCTCGTGGCGGGTCGCCCCGCCCGCCCCGGGGCTGGTGGACCGGCGGGTGGAGATCACCGGGCCCACCGAGAGGAAGATGACGATCAACGCGCTGAACTCCGGCGCCAAGGTCTGGCTCGCCGACTTCGAGGACGCGAACACCCCGCTGTGGGAGAACATGATCACGGGCCAGATCAACCTCGTCGACGCCCTCGACCGCACGATCGGCTTCACCAGCGCCGACGGGAAGGAGTACCGGCTGCGCCCCGACGACGAGCTGGCCACGATCGTGGTCCGGCCGCGCGGCTGGCACCTGGACGAGAAGCACATCCTCATCGACGGGCAGCGCGCCAGCGGCAGCCTGGTCGACTTCGCGCTGTACTTCTTCCACTGCGCGCGCCGCCAGCTCGCCAAGGGCAAGGGCCCCTACTTCTACCTGGCGAAGATCGAGAGCCACGAGGAGGCCAGGCTGTGGAACGACGCGTTCTGCCTGGCCCAGGACGCGATGGGGATACCGCGCGGCACGATCCGGGCGACCGTGCTGGTCGAGACGATCCCGGCGGCCTTCGAGATGGACGAGATCCTCTACGAGCTGAGGGAGCACAGCTCCGGGCTGAACGCGGGCCGCTGGGACTACCTGTTCTCCATCATCAAGAAGTTCCGGACCCGCGGCCGTGACTTCGTGCTGCCGGACCGGAACGCGGTCACCATGACCGCGCCGTTCATGCGCGCCTACACCGAGCTGCTGGTGAAGACCTGCCACGCCCGGGGCGCCCACGCGATGGGCGGCATGGCCGCGTTCATCCCGAGCCGGCGCGACCCGGAGGTGAACGAGCGGGCGCTGGCCAAGGTACGCGACGACAAGCTGCGCGAGTCCCGGGACGGCTTCGACGGCTCATGGGTGGCCCACCCGGACCTGGTCCCGGTCTGCCAGGAGGTGTTCGACGGCGCGCTCGGCGACGCGCCCCACCAGCTCGGCAGGCTCCGCGACGACGTGGCGGTCACCGCCGCCCAGCTGCTGGACATCGCGAGCACGCCCGGGGAGGTCACCGAGGCGGGGCTGCGGAACAACGTCAGCGTCGGCCTGCAGTACCTGGCGAGCTGGCTGGCCGGGACCGGTGCCGTGGCGATCTTCAACCTGATGGAGGACGCGGCGACCGCCGAGATCTCCCGGTCCCAGGTGTGGCAGTGGGTCCACAACGGCGTCCGGCTCGCCGAGGGCCCGGTGGTCAGCAGGGACCTGGTCGACCGGGTCATCGGCGAGGAGCTCGCCGCGATCGCCCGGTCCTACGGCGACGGCTACGACGCGGCGAAGTTCGCCGAGGCAACCGGCCTGTTTCGCGAGGTGGCGCTCGCCGACGACTACGCGGAGTTCCTCACGCTGCCCGCCTACGAGCGCATGCCGTAGCGCGGGCGGAGGATCCGGCCGACGGCGACCGGCAGGTGCTCATAGCCGCGCAGCACGACGCCCGCCCTGCGCTCCGGCCCGGCGGCCGGCTCGATGCCGGGGAAGCGCCGCAGCACCCGCGGGAACGCCACCGCCCCCTCCAGCCGGGCGAGGGCGGCGCCCAGGCAGAAGTGCAGCCCGCCGCCGAAGCTGAGCGGCCCGGGACCGGGCCGCCCGGGCCAGAACCGGCCGGGCTCGGTGAACCGCCGCGGGTCCCGGTTGGCCGCTCCCGTCATGAGCACGACGTGGTCATCCGGGCCGACCAGGATCCCGCCGACCCGGGTCGGCCCGGCCGGCCGGCGGTCGCCGGCGAACTGGACCGGCGAGTCGAACCTGAGCACCTCCTCCACGAACGCCTCCGCGGCCACCTCGCCCGTCCGCATCCCCTGCGCGACCGCCCGGTCGGCCATCGCGATGGCCAGCCCGTTGCCGAGCAGGTTCGTGGTGGTCTCGAATCCGGCGACCAGCAGCAGGATCAGGTTGTGGAGCAGCTCGCTCCCGGTGATCCGGCCGTCACCGGCGTCACAGGCCGCCACCAGCGCGCTGAGCAGGTCGCCCGCGGGCCGGGCGCGCCGCAGCGCCACGAGGTCGCTCATCATCTCGCCGAGCGCGACCGCCGCCTCGTCGGCTTCGGCGAGCCGCGCGGCGCCGGCCAGCGGCTCCAGCGTCGCGGTCAGGCTCCGGGCCAGCGGCCGGAACGGCGCCCGGTCCCGCTCCGGCACGCCGATCAGCTCGCAGATCACGGTCACCGGCAGCGCGAACGCGAACTCGTCCATGAAGTCGACGGGCTCGCCGCCGGACCCGCGCTCGGCCATGGCGTCGAGCAGCGCGTCGGTCAGGCGCTCGACCGCCGGCCGCAGGTCGCGTACCCGGCGGGCGGTGAACTCCCTGGCCATCAGGCCCCGGATCCGCGCGTGCCGCTCGCCGTTGAGGTTCAGCAGGCTCTCGGCGCTGAGCGAGGGGTGGTCACGCCATCCCGGGTAGACCCGGTCGAGCCGCTCGGCGTCGGGCACGAGGAACCGGGGGTCGCGCAGCACGGCGCTGGCCGCCTCGTACCCGGGCACCAGCACCAGGCCGTCGCCGGCCCGGATCGCCTGGCCAAGGGCGTGCAATCGGGCGTAATGGGGGTAGGGGTCGGCCATCCCGGCCGGCTCGAGCAGCTCCCGGAAGATCTCCTGAGCCTGGCTGCCGGTGGCTTCCTGCTGCGCGGTCACCGTCGCCTCCCGGTCCTTGTGCTCCGTTTCCGACAATATGCCGCCCGCCCGGCGGGCCCGGGCAGTCGCGGGCCGCTCCGGCCGGGAGCGCGGGGCGCGGGCCAATGCGCGGGGTTCTCCCCGACGCGAGGGCCGGCCCTTCCCCGGTAGCGTCCTGTCCGCTCAGCCAGCCCGCGCGGCCCGCGGTGACCCGCGCGGCGCGCCACGGCGCGGCGGGAAGGAGGCCTCGGTGAACGGCACCCAGTCAGCATGGTCACGCACCCTCCTGGCCGCGGCTCTGGGCGCCGCGCTGGCGGTCGCCGGCACGGCGTGCTCAAGCGGCGGCACCTCGGGCGGCGGCACCGCTCCGGCGACGACCGCCCCGGCGACGACCGCCCCGGCGACGACCGCCCCGGCGACGACCGCCCCGGCGACGACCGCCCCGGCGGCCGGGCTGTCCGGCACGTGGTCGGGTCGCTACAGCGGCGCCTTCAGCGGCGAGTTCCGCCTCCGCTGGACGCAGCGAGGGTCCGCGCTCAGCGGCACGATTAGGCTGTCATACCCCGCCCGGACCCTTGCCCTGCACGGCACGCTGACCGGGAACAAGATCCGGTTCGGCACGGTGGGCTCCACGGCGATCACCTACTCGGGCACGGTCACCGGCAACTCGATGTCGGGCACCTATCAGGTCCACATGCCGAACGGGGCCGTGGGCGGCCCCTGGAGCGCCACCCGGGCGTGACCGGCCGCCGTCACCTGGCCGGCGTTGTCGCCGGCCGGCTGCGACCTGACCGCTAGCGGCCAGGCCTGGGTCGATCCCGTCGCGGTGACGCGCGGCCCAGGGCACCATGAGCTTCATGGACACCCCGCGCGTGCCCCCCGTCCAGCCAGCCCGGGCCCGGGAGCGCCCGTCGCATGGCCAGCCCGGCGGGCCGGCGCCGGCGCCGGCAGGCCGCGAGGCCGAGACCGCCGAGATCGAGGCGATGCTCGGCGACGTCACCCGCGGCCTCACGGCGCTCACCCTCACCGGGGCTCCGGGGATCGGCAAGACCACCCTCTGGCGGGAGGGCCTGCGGCGGGCGGCGGGCCGCGGGTATCGCGTCCTCGCGGCCCGGCCCAGCCAGGCGGAGCGGGCCCTGTCCTTCGCCGGCCTGGCCGACTTGCTGGAGCAGCTGCCGGCCGGGGCCATCGAGTCGCTGGCACCGGTCCAGCGCCGCGCCATCGAGGTGGCGCTGCTGCGAGCAGAAGCGGGGCCGGGGCCACCCGGCCGCGCGGCGCATGCCGCCATGCTGTCGCTCGTCAGGCAGCTGGCCGGGGTCGGCCCGGTCCTGATCGCCGTGGACGACGCCCAGTGGCTGGACGACGCGACGGCCGAGATCCTGGCGTTCGCGCTGCGCCGGCTCGAGCGCCTGCCGGTCGGCGTGCTGAGCACGGTCCGGGTGGAGGACGGCAGGCCGGAGACGTTCGACAGCGTGGTCCCGGCGGGGCAGCGGCGGGACCTGATGATCGGCCCGCTCGGAGTCGCCGCCCTGCACGTCATCGTCAGGCAGCGACTGCGCCGGCCGCTGCCCAGGCCGGTGCTGGTCCGCGTGGTCACCTCCTGCGGCGGAAACCCGTTCTACGCGCTGGAGATCGCCAGGGAGCTTGAGCGGACCGGGATCCCGCCCCCCGGCGAGCCGCTGCCAGTCCCCGGTGAACTGCAGGGCCTGCTCCGGTCCCGGATGGCCAGGCTGCCCAGGCGGACCAGGGACGCGCTGCTCGAGGCGGCCTGCCAGTCTCAGCCGACGGCGGCAACCGTGGACCTTGAGGCGATCGCGCCCGGCGAGGAGACTGGCATCGTGTTCCTGGAGCGGACCGGGAGGCTTCGCTTCAGCCACCCGCTGCTGGCCGCCGCGGTCCGGGAGGCCGCGCCGATGGCCCGGCGCCGGGCGGTCCACCGGCGCCTCGCGGCGCTGGCCGCCGACGCCGAGGAGCGCGCCAGGCACCTGGCGGCCGCGGCCACCGGTCCCGACGATGCCGTCGCGGCGGCGCTGGACGCGGCGGTGGACCAGGCGGCCCGCCGGGGGGCGCTCGCCGCGGCGCGTGAGCTTGCCCGCCGCGCCGTTGAGCTGACCGCCGATCCGTCGGGAAGCCTGGCGACGTGGCGTGCGATCAGGTTCGCCGAGCACTGCGTGCTCGGCGGGGGCGACCCGGCCGAGGCCAGGGCCGTCCTCCAGGCGCGCCTGCCCGGGTGCCCCCCCGGCGACCTGCGGGCGGAGCTGCGGCTCAAGATCGCCTGGGCGATGCGGGAGGAGGGACGGGCCACCGAGGGCTACCGGGACCTATGCGAGGCGTTCACGGAGACGACCGACCCGCGGCTGACCGCGCGCTTGCACCTGCAGGCGATCTGGATGGCCGAGGCCGATCCGGTCCACGGCATGCGGCACTGCGACGCCGCGCTCGCACTGCTGGACGAGGCGGCCGACCCGGGGACCTTCTCCAGCCTGCTCATGCACCGCGCCTACCTGCGGCTCATCAGCGGCGGGGGCGCCGATGACGAGGCGATCGAGCGGGGCAGGCGGATCGAGGAGCGCGCGGTCCGGGACGGCCTGACCGACCGCAGCCCCGTACCGGTGATCTGGCCGCTGCTGAAGGACGACCTCGCCCGGGCGGCGAAGGTGCATGCCGAGCACCTGGAGTGGGCCCGCCAGGCGGGGCAGCAGCCGCTGGAGCAGTCGATGGCCTCGTTCCTGTCCCAGATCGAGCTCCTGCGGGGCGACTGGGAGGCCGCCGCCCGGTGGGCCGCCACCCTGGCCGACATGGTCGAGCAGTCAGGGTCGCAGTTCTACTGGTTCAACCATCTGATCGCCCGGGGCATGGTGGACGCCCATGCGGGCCGGCACGACCTCGCCGCGGCCGCGGGCGCGCAGGCGCTGTCGATCGCCGCGGCCGCGGGCGACGAGCCACGGGAGGCCGATGCCCGCCAGCTCCTCGGGTTCGTGGCCCTGTCCGCAAATGACCCCGGCGGGGCGGCACGCCACCTGGTCGCCGCCGACCGCATCCTCACCGGGCTCGGCCAGGTCGAGCCGGCCCAGTACCGGTTCCATCCGGACCTCATCGAGGCACTGATCGGCATCGGCGAGCTCGACGCGGCGGCCGGGCACGTGCGGCGGCTCGGTGACCGCGCCCGGGTCCTCCCCAGGCCGTGGACGCTGGCGACCGGCATGCGCTGCCGCGGGCTGCTGCTGGCGGCGCGGGGCGACATCCCCGGTGCGGTGGCGGCGATGCGCGAGTCGCTGAAGCACCACGAGGACCTGCAGATGCCGTTCGAGCGGGGCCGGACGCTGCTCGCCTACGGGCAGGTCCTGCGCCGGGGGAACGAGCGCCGCCGGGCCCGGTCCGCCCTTGACGAAGCGCTGGCGATCTTCACCAGGCTCGGCGCGCCGGCCTGGGCGGACCGGGCGCGCGGCGACCTGCGGCGGATCCCGGTCCGGCGCTCCGCCGCGGGGCTGACCGGCACCGAGGAGCAGATCGCGCGGCTCGCCGCGGCCGGGCTGACCAACCGGCAGATCGCCGAGCGGGCATTCGTCAGCCCCAAGACGGTCGAGGCGATCCTCACCCGCGCCTACGCCAAGCTGGGCGTCCGCTCCCGCGTGCAGCTCGCCCAGGTCATGGCCCGGCGCGCCGGGCCCGCCGGCCAGCCGGGGCCCGCCGACCGGGCCGCCTGGCGCGCCGGGCCCGGGCTCGGCGATGATGAGGGTGAGGCGATCCGGGAGGCGGGCCCATGACCGAGCGGGCACGGCGGGCGCGGCAGCGGGCCGGGCGGACTCAGGCGGGGCACGGCGGGCCCGCCGCGCTCGCCGCACGCCTGGCCGCGATCTGCGGGACCGGGGCGGTGATCACCGACCCGATGGAGCTGCGCACCTACGAATGCGACGGCCTGACCGCGCACCGGTCCTGCCCGGGCCTGGTCGTCCTGCCGCAGACCGCGGCCGAGGTCGCCGCGGTCGTCCGGGCCTGCGCGGACGCCGGGATCCCGTTCGTCGCCCGCGGCAGCGGGACCGGGCTGTCCGGCGGCGCGCTGCCGAGGGCCGATGGCGTGCTGATCGTCACCTCGCGGATGCGCCGCATCCTGCACATCGACCCGGCCAGCCGCCGCGCCGTCGTCGAGCCGGGCGTCCCCAACCTGGCCGTGAGCAAGGCCGCGGCCCCGTACGGCCTGTTCTACGCGCCCGACCCGTCCAGCCAGCAGGTCTGCTCGGTCGGGGGGAACGTGGCGGAGAACTCCGGCGGGGCGCACTGCCTGAAGCACGGGTTCACCGTGCACCACGTGACCGGGCTGGAGGTGGTGACCCCGGACGGGGAGCTGACCTGGCTCGGGGACGGCACCGGCACGGCCCCGGGCTACGACCTGGTCGGCGCGTTCATCGGATCGGAGGGCACGCTCGGCATTGTCACCAAGATCGTCGTGCTGCTAACCCCGCTCCCCCAGGCCGTCACCACGCTGCTCGCCGCCTTCGAGTCCACCGGGCAGGGCGGGGCGGCAGTCTCGGCGATCATCGGCGCGGGCATCCTGCCCGCCGCGATCGAGATGATGGACGCGCTGTCGATCGAGGCCGCCGAGGCAGCCGTGGCCTGCCGCTACCCGGAGGGAGCCGGGGCGGTGCTGATCGTCGAGCTCGACGGCCCGGCGGCGGACGTCGCGGCGGAGACGGCCGCGGTGCGCGAGCTGGCCGCCCGGGCCGGGGCGTTCGAGATCCGCGAGGCGGCGGACCCGGCCGAGCGGGCCGCGATCTGGACCGGCCGCCGGTCGGCGTTCGCCGCGGTGGGCCGGATCAGCCCCGCGTACATCGTGCAGGACGGCGTCGTGCCCCGCACCGCCCTGCCCCGGGTCCTGGACCGGATCGGCGAGCTCTCCGCGGAGGCCGGGCTGCGGGTGGCGAACGTCTTCCACGCCGGCGACGGGAACCTGCACCCCCTGGTGCTGTTCGACGACGCCAGCGCCGAGCAGTCCGCCGCCGCCGAGCGGCTCTCCGGCGCGATCCTGGACGAGTGCATCGCCCACGGCGGGTCGATCACCGGGGAGCACGGCGTGGGCGTGGACAAGTCCCGTTACATGCCGAAGATGTTCGGCGCCGAGGATCTCGACACGATGCAGCTGCTGCGCTGCGCGTTCGACCCGGCGGGGCTGTGCAACCCGGGGAAGGTGTTCCCGACCCCGAGGCTGTGCGGCGAGGTCCCGGGCGTGCGGCGCGGGGCGCATCCGCTGGTGGCGGCGGGCCTGGCGGAGCAGTTCTGATGGTGAACGAGCCGCCAGCCCCGGCACCCCGGGTGGCCGGCCCGGTCCCGGCGCCGGTCGCGGCGGCGTGCCGGTCGGTGCGGCCCGCCGGGCCGGCCGACGTGGTGGCGGGCGTCCGCCCATCGGCGGTGGCCCGCCCGGCCAGCACCGCGGAGGCGAGCGCGCTGCTGCGGGCCGCCTCCGGGCTCGGCCTGGCCGTCGTCCCGCGCGGGGCCGGCACCAAGATCGGCTGGGGCTCCCCGCCGGCCCGGTGCGACCTGGTGATCGACATGACGGGGATGGACCAGGTCACCGAGCACGCGGCCGGCGACCTGGTGGCGACCGTCCAGGCAGGGGCCAGCCTGGAGCAGCTGGCGGAGGCGCTCGGCGCCGCGGGCCAGCGCCTGGCGCTCGACCCGCCGGCGCTGCCCGTGCCCGGCGATGGCCGCCGCACCCGCGGAACCGTGGGCGGCGTGCTGGCCGCCGGAACCGCCGGCCCGCTGCGGCTGCGCTACGGCGCCGGCCGGGACCTGCTGATCGGGGTCACGTTCGTGCTCGCCGACGGCACCGTTGCCCGGTCCGGCGGGAAGGTGGTCAAGAACGTGGCCGGCTATGACCTCGGCAAGCTGCTCGCCGGGTCCCGCGGCACGCTCGCCCTGATCACCGAGGCGACGTTCCGCCTGCACCCGGTCCCGGCCGCCACGGCGCACGTCGCCGCGGAGTGCGCCAGCGCGGCGCAGGCCTGCGAGCTGGTCGCGGCCGCGCAGGCCGCGTCGATCTCCCCCGTCGCCGCCGAGATCGCCTGGGCCGCGGGGCCGGAGCCGGTGCGGGTGGCGTTTGCCCTCGAAGGCGACCCGGCCAGCGTGGCCGGCCGGGCGCGGGAGCTGGCCGCGCGGGCCAGGGCGAGCGGGGCGGCCGAGGTGCTGGCGGGGGCGGCGCCGCGGTGGTGGGGCGCGTTCCCCTGGGATGGCCCGGCCGGCGGCCTGGGCGCGGCGCCCGGCCGGGAGGCCGGCACGCTGGTTCAGGTCGCGTTCTGGCCGGGCGACCTCGGCCTGGTCCTGGCTGAGATCCGGGCGACGGCAGCCGGCGCGGGAGCCGAGGTCGCCGTGGGCGGATCGGCCGGCGCGGGGATCCTGCACGCGCTGGTACCGGGCCGGGTGCCGCCGGAGCGGGCCGCGGCGTTCGTCTCCGGCCTGCGCGGCGCGCTCGGCCGCGCGCTGTCCGCGCCGCTGACCGCGGCCCCCGAGGCCGGCCAGCCCGCCCGTGGCCAGCCTGCCGACGGCCAGCCCGCCCGTGGCCAGCCTGCCGACGGCCAGCCCGCCGACGGCCTGCCCGCCCATGGCCGGGCAGGGCCGGCGTGCCGGGCCAGTGCCGTCGTGCTCGCCGCGCCGCCGGCGGTGCGCGAGCTCGTCGACGTGTTCGGCCCGGTGCCCGGCCTGGCCCTGATGCGGGCCGTCAAGAGCCGCTTCGATCCCGGCGGCATCTTGTCGCCGGGCCGCTTCGCCGGGGGGATCTGATGCCCGCTGGCTCCGGGACCCCGGGCGAGCTCGACCCGGCGGGCGAGCTCCGCGAGATCGTCGGGGACTGCGTTCACTGCGGGTTCTGCCTGCCGTCCTGCCCGACCTACCAGCTGTGGGGCGAGGAGATGGACTCCCCCCGCGGCCGGATCCACCTGATCGCCCAGATCCTCGACGGCGCCCGGGACGCCGCGGCCGCGGCCGAGCACCTGGACCGCTGCCTCGGCTGCATGGCATGCGTGCCGGCGTGCCCGTCCGGGGTCCGGTACGACCGGCTGATCGAGGCGGCCAGGGCATGGCAGGCCGAGGCGGAGCCGCCGCCCCGCCCGCGGCCCGCGCCCCGCTCCGGGGCGGCCACGCCGGCGGCCCGGCCGCTGCCGCCGCGATCGCGCCGTGAGCGGGCGTTCCGCGAGCTGATCTTCGCGACCTTCCCCTACCCGGCGAGGCTCAGGCTCCTGGCCGGGCCGCTGCGCGCGGCCCAGCGGACGCGCCTGGACCGGCTGCTGGGCCACGGCGAGGCGCTGCGGCGCCTGGCGCCCGAGCTCGCCGCGGCGCTGCGGGTCGCGCCGCGGGCCGGCGGACCGGCGAACGGCCCGGCCCGTCCGCCCCGGGGGCGGCTGCCCGAGCACGTCGCGGCCCGGGGGCCGCGCCGGGCGCGGGTCGGCATGCTCACCGGCTGCGTCCAGCGGGTGTTCTTCCCGCAGGTGAACGTGGCCACGGCCCGGGTGCTCGCGGCCGAGGGCTGCGACGTCGTCATCCCGGCCGGGCAGGGGTGCTGCGGCGCCCTGTCGCTGCACGGCGGCAGGCGCGCCGAGGCCGCCGGGTTCGCCCGCTCGCTCATCGGGACGTTCGAGCGGGCCGGCGTGGACGCGATCGTGGTCAACTCGGCAGGCTGCGGGTCGGCGATGAAGGAGTGGGGGGACCTGCTGGCGGACGAGCCCGGCTGGGCGTCACGGGCCGCCGCGGCCGCGGCCAAGGTGACCGACCTGAGCGAGTTCCTGGTCACGCTCGGCCCGGCGGCCCCGCGGCACCCTCTCGCCCTGACCGTCGCCTACCACGACGCGTGCCATCTCGCGCACGCCCAGCGGATCACCAGCCAG
>JAJPIV010000096.1 GCA_021324595.1 Actinomycetota bacterium
CCGGCGCCCACCCCGGTGGCGAAGATCTTGAGGAACGTGATCGGCGCGCTGGCGAGCGCGGCCATGGCCAGGAACAGGATCAGCGCGGCCGAGGTGATCAGCCGGCCGGTCCTGCCGACGCCGGTCACCACGGCCCGCTCGGTCGATCCGGTCCGGTCGTACTCCTCGCGCATCCGGCTGAGCAGGAACACCTCGTAGTCCATCGACAGCCCGTAGAGGAACGCGAAGACGAACAGCGGGATCCAGGCGGTGATCGCCCCGCTGGCCGGCAGCCCCCAGATGGCCCGCGAGCCGTATCCGTCCTGCCAGACCAGGACCAGCACGCCATAGGCGGCGGCGACCGAGATCAGGTTCGCGGCGATCGCCTTGAGCGGCAGCAGCACCGACCGGAACGCGACGGCCAGCAGCGCGAACGTCACCAGGGCCAGCCCGCCCAGCATCCACGGGAAGCGCCCGTAGAGCGCGTGCTCCTGGTCGAGGATCCCGACCGCCTCCCCGGCCACGAGGGCGCCCGGCGCGGCGGCGGCCGCGGCCTGGCGCACCCGTGCCCCGGCCGCCTGCCCGGACGGGGTGGAGCCGTCGGCATCCGGCAGCACGTCCACGATGGCCGTGCCGTCCCGGCGCCAGGCGGGCCCGGCGGGGGCGACCGCGGCGCGGACCCCGCTCAGCCGCCCCGCGGCCGCAGCCACCCGCGCCGGGTCCGCGCCCCGCGGCACCCAGACCTCCAGCGGGGTGAGCACCCCGGCCGGGATCCCGGCTCGCTGAAGGAGCACCACGCCCTGCCGGGCCGGGCCCTGCTGGGAGAGCGCGTTCACCCCGACGTCGCCGAGGTGCAGGCCGAGCGCGGCCGCGATGAGGGCGCCGAGGATCGCGGCGGCGGCACCCGCCGCCGCCCACCGGCCGCGGACGACCAGCCGTGCCCAGGCCGTCCACCCGCGGGCCGGCACCGCCTCGCGACGCAGCCGGGGCCAGTCCAGGCGGCGGCCGCCCCCGGCCAGCAGGGCGGGCACGATCGTGAGGGTGACCAGCACGCTGATGGCCGGGATCAGCATCCCCGCGATGCCGATCCCGCGGATGAACGGCACCGGCTCGACGACGAGCGTGAGCAGGCCAAGCGCCACGGTGACCCCGCTGAACACGATCGCCTTGCCCGCCCCGGCCATCGCGGTGCGGATGGCCTGCTCGTTCGGCTGCCCGGCGGCGGCCGCCTCCCGCCAGCGGCTGACCAGCAGCAGCGAGTAGTCGATCGCCACGCCGAGGCCGATCAATCCGGCCAGGTACTGGACGACCACGTTGACGCTGGTCAGGTACGTCATGCCGAAGATGGCCAGGAACGCGGTGTTGAGCGCCGCGGCGGCGATCACCAGCGGCACGAGCGCCAGCAGCGAGGCGAACACGAATGCCAGCACCGCGAGCGCGCCGAGGCCGCCGAGCAGGACCTCGCCGAGCACGCCCGGGCCCTTGGGCGCCCCGCCGGCGGCGGTCAGCAGGCCGATCCCGGTGACGCGGGCGCGGGTACCCGGCGGCAGGTGGGCGAGCAGCGCCCGGCCGATCGCGCCCGGGACGCCCGGCGCGACGCCCGGCTGGCTTGCCGTGCCGGGCAGGTAGATGAGGCCGAAGGTGGTCCTGCCGTCGGCGGAGGCGAAGGCCCGGTCGCCGGTGCTCGCGTAGGAGTCGATCCGCCCGCCGTGCAGCTCCGCCCGGGCGACCTCGGCGAAGCCGGCCCGCAGCCCGGCGAGCACCCCGGGCTGCCAGGCGGCCCGCCCGGCCGGCAGCCTGACCACGGCGACCAGCGGCGCGCCGGCGCCGCCGTCATAGGTACGCGCGATCGCCCGGGCCGCCGCCGCGCTCGGCGTCCCCGGGATGTCGAAGTTCTGGCTGAGCCGGCCGTTCAGCCGGGCAGACGCCACACCGCCGATCGCCAGCAGCGCCAGCCAGACGATGCCGACCAGGCGGCGGTGCCTGAGCACCCAGGTCGTGAACCTAGCCACGGGTCCGCTCCTCGCATGTAATTCACAGTCGAATCATTCTTGTTTGAAGCGTTCTACCATGAGCAGTTGGGTGCTGTAAAGTAGCTGCATGAGCGAACCGGACTGGCCCGCCGGGCCCAGCGTGGGGTTCACGCTCTCCCAGCTCGGGTTCGCGACCTCGCGGCGGTTCGGCCAGATCGTCGGCACGCTCGGCCTTGAGCCGCGGCACTTCGCGCTGCTCCGCGCGGTCCGCGAGGCCGACGGCCAGCCCCAGCAGGCGGTCGCCGAGCGGCTGGGCATCCCGGCGAGCACGATGGTCTCCCTGGTGGATCAGCTGGAGGCCCGCTCGCTGCTGGAGCGCCGCCCGCACCCGGCCGACCGGCGGACCCGGCTGCTCCACCTCACCGGCCGCGGGGAGGCGGTGCTGGAGGAGGCGACCGCGCTCGGCGCGCAGTGGGAGCGAGCGATCTGCGCCGGGCTGTCCGCGGGCGAGCGCGCCCAGCTGCTGTCGCTGCTGCGCCGCGTGGCGGCCAACATCGGCCTCGCCGACGGGGAGCTGCCCGACCGGGGGACCGGCCAGCGGCCGGAGCCCGTGCCCGGGCCGGCTGGCAGCCGGGCGGCCGGGCCGGGGCGGGCCGGCAACGGGCCGGGCGGGGCCGGGCGGTAGCCGGGCGTGGCAAGATGCCTGGCATGGACGACAGCGGAATCTCCGCCCGGGTCGCCGCGATCGCCGAGTCGGCCACCCTGGCGGTGGACGCCAGGGCGAAGGCCCTGCGGGCGGCCGGGCGGCCGGTGATCGGCTTCGGCGCGGGCGAGCCGGACTTCCCCACCCCCGACTACATCGTGCGGGCCGCCCAGCGCGCCTGCGCCGAGCCGCGCTTCCACAAGTACTCGCCCACCGCGGGCCTTCCCGAGCTGCGCGCCGCCATCGCCGTCAAGACCAGGCGGGACTCGGGGCTGGAGGTGAGCGCCGACCAGGTGCTCGTCACCAACGGCGGCAAGCAGGCGGTCTTCCAGGCGTTCGCCGCGCTGCTGGACCCGGGCGACGAGGTGCTGCTGCCGACGCCGCACTGGACCACCTACCCGGAGGCGATCGCGCTGGCCGGCGGCGTGCCGGTTCCGGTGCCCGCCGACGAGACCACCGGCTACCTGGTCAGCGTGGAGCAGCTGGCGGCGCGCCTGACCGAGCGGACGAAGATGCTCGTGTTCGTCTCCCCCTCCAATCCGACCGGCGCCGTCTACCCGCCCGCGCTGGTGGCGCAGATCGGCCGGTGGGCGGCGCGGGCCGGGCTGTGGGTGGTGACCGACGAGATCTACGAGCACCTGGTCTACGGCGCGGCCCAGTTCAGCTCGATGCCCGTGGTGGCGCCCGAGGTCGCGCCCCGGTGCGTGGTACTCAACGGAGTCGCGAAGACCTACGCGATGACCGGGTGGCGGGTCGGCTGGATGATCGGCCCGCCGCAGCTGATCCGGGCGGCGACCAACCTGCAGTCCCACGCCACCTCGAACGTGTGCAACGTCGCGCAGGCCGCCGCGCTCGCCGCAGTCTCCGGGGACCTGGCCGCGGTCGAGGCGATGCGCGAGGCGTTCGACCGCCGCCGGCAGAAGATGACCGCGATGCTGAACGAGATGCCCGGGGTGGTCTGCCCGCTGCCGGAGGGCGCGTTCTACTGCTACCCGAGCGTCAAGGGCGTGCTGGGCAAGCGCCTCGGCGGCCAGGTGGCCACCACCTCCGCGCGCCTGGCCGAGATCGTGCTCGACCAGGCCGAGGTCGCGGTCGTCCCGGGCGAGGCGTTCGGGACTCCGGGCTACCTCAGGCTCTCCTGCGCGCTCGCCGATGCTGACCTTGAGGAGGGACTGGCCAGGCTCGGCAAGCTGCTCGCGCAGGCGAGCTGAGCCGGGCGTGCCCCGCCGGCTGGACCTGCTCCCCAAGGCGCACCTGCACCTGCACTTCACCGGCTCCATGCGCCGGGTCACGCTGGCCGAGCTGGCCGCCGCGCACGGGATCACGCTGCCCGACGCGCTGCTCGGGGGCTGGCCGCCGCGGCTGCGCGCCACCGACGAGCGCGGCTGGTTTCGCTTCCAGCGGCTCTACGACGCGGCGCGGGCAGTGCTGCGCACCGAGTCCGACCTGAGGCGGCTGATCGCCGAGATGGCCTTCGACGAGCGGGCGGAGGGCTCGGGCTGGCTCGAGTACCAGGTCGATCCGTCCGGCTACGCGGCCAGGTTCGGCGGGCTGAGCGCGTTCACCGAGCTGATCCTCGATGCGACCGCCCAGGCGGCGCGGGCCGCCGGGATCGGGATCGGGGTCGTCATCGCGGCCAACCGGACCAGGCATCCGCTCGAGGCGCGCACCGCGGCCCGGCTCGCCGCCTCCTGGGCCGGCCGCGGGGTGACCGGCTTCGGCCTGTCCGGCGATGAGCGGCAGGGCGACCCGGCCGGGTTCGCGCCCGCATTCCGGATCGCCGCCCGGGCCGGCCTGCTCTCGGTGCCGCACGGCGGGGAGCTGCTCGGCCCCGGCAGCGTCCGCGCCTGCCTGGACGAGCTGGGCGCCCACCGGATCGGCCACGGCGTGGCCGCGGCCGCCGACGCCGCGCTGACCGCCCGCCTGGCCGAGCGCGGCACCACGCTGGAGGTCTGCCCGGCCTCCAACGTCGCGCTCGGCGTGGCGGCCACCCCCGCGGACGTGCCCCTGCGCACGCTGCTGGGCGCGGGCGTCCGGGTGGCGCTCGGCGCCGACGATCCGCTGCTGTTCGGCTCCCGGCTGACCGCCCAGTACGAGATCGCGCGGCACGTCCACGGGCTCACCGACCACCAGCTCGCGGACCTGGCCAGGGCCAGCGTCCTCGGCTCGGCCGCGCCGTCCGACGTCCGGGAGCGGCTGCTGCGCGGGATCGCCGGCTGGCTGGCCTCCCCGGCGTAGCCGAACGGGCTTGATGGCGGGGGCGATCGCCTGGCTGGACTCCATGGCCTCCCCGGCGCAGCCGGGCGGGCTCACAGCGACAGGCCGACGAGGACCGGCTCCGGGGCGAGCTCGACGCCGAACGCCTCCCGCACGCCGCGCGCGATGATCCTGGCCAGGGCGACCAGGTCGGCGGCCGTCGCGCCGCCCCGGTTGGTCAGCGCGAGCGTGTGCTTGGACGAGATCCGGGCCGGCCCGGCCCCCGGGTAGCCCCTGCCGAAGCCGGCCCGCTCGATCAGCCACGCCGCAGGGACCTTCACCATCCCGTCGCCGACGGGGAACGCGGGGGCCGGGGCGCCCGCCGCCGCCTCCACCCGGGCGAGCTGGCCCGGCCCCAGCAGCGGGTTGGTGAAGAACGAGCCCGCGCTGACCGTGTCGGGGTCGGCCGGGTCGAGCACCATCCCCTTGCCGCGGCGCAGCTCCAGCACCGCGTCCCTGACGTCGGAGAGCGGCGCCCGCTCGCCCATCGCGACGCCGAGGCTGGCCGCCAGCTCGGCGTACCTGACCGGGACCGACATGGCGGAGCGCGCGAGCCGCAGCGTGACCTCGAGCACCACGTGGCGCCCGGCCGGGTCCCGCTTGAACGCGCTCGTCCGGTAGCCGAACCCGCACCGCGCGGCCGGCAGCGCGGTGACCTGGCCAAGGTGGCGGTCGAAGGCAAGCACCGATTCGGTGACCGCGGCGATCTCCTGGCCGTAGGCCCCGACGTTCTGGATGGGGGTCGCGCCGGCCAGGCCCGGGATGCCCGCCAGGCACTCCAGGCCCGCGAGCTTGTCGGCCACGGCCCACTCCACCAGGCCCGCCCAGCTCTCCCCCGCGGCGACCGTGACGCGCACCGCCCCGTCACCGGCCTCGGCCACGCGCACCCCGCTGGTCGCCACCTTGACGACGTGGCCGGGGAAGCCGTCGTCGCAGACCAGCAGGTTGCTGCCGCCGCCGAGGACGAGCAGGGGCGCCTTCTCGGCGTCGGCGTCGCGGGCCGCCTCGATCAGCTCGCCGGCCGTCCGCGCCTCGGCGAACCGCGCCGCCGGGCCGCCCACCCGCAGCGTCGTGTGCCCGGCGAGCGGCACCTGCTCGCGGAAGCTCGCCACGGGGCGAGCCTAGCCCCGGCTCACGGCAGCCGGACGACGGCGCGCGCCCGGGTCAGCACCTTGGCGTCGCCGGATCGGGCGGTGAGGGCGAGCACGATGCGGTTCCGGTCGAGCTTCTCCTCGACCTGGCCGCTCACCGTGATCACCGCTCCGGCGTCGTCGTCCGGCACGACGACCGGGGAGGAGAACCGCACGCCGAGCTCCTCCACCACCGCGCCCGGGCCTGCCCAGTCGGTCACGAACCGGCCGGCCTGGGCCATGGTGAACATGCCGTGCGCGATCACGTCGGGCAGCCCGACCGATCTGGCGATCCTCTCGTTCCAGTGGATCACGTTGAAGTCGCCGGAGGCGCCGCAGTACTTCACCAGGCTCAGCCTGGTGACCGGGTAGCTGGCCGGGGCCAGCTCCGCCCCCGCCGCCACCTGATCCCAGCGCACCGCGGTCACGGGGCGCCCGCCGCCTGGGCGCCCGCCGCGCCACCGCGCTCCACCAGCGTCGAGTGCGCCGTGCACACCAGCTCACCGCCCGCGTCGCGGATCCGCGTCCGGGTGGTCATCAACGCGTTCCGCCCCGCGTCCCTGATGTCGGTGATCGTGACCTCGGCCGTGAGCACGTCGCCGGCCACGATCGGCCGCTGGTACTCGAACCGCTGCTCGCCGTGGACCACCATCGCGTAGTTCAGCCCGAGGCCGGGGTCGGCGACCGCGCGGCCGCTCGCGGTCATCGAGATGACGATCGGGAACGTCGGCGGCGCGACGACGTCGGCGAACCCGGCCCGCCGGGCCGCCTCGCGGTCCCGGTAGAGCGGGTTCGGGTCGCCGATCGCGTCGGCGAACTCGGCGATCTTGACGCGGCTCACCTCGTAGGGCTTGCCAGGCGGGTAGACCCTGCCCACGTACTCCCGGTTCATGCCGCTAGCGGGTCTCGCGGTGCGGCTGGTGGCGCCGGCAGTGCGGGCAGTACTTCATCAGCTCCAGCCGGTCCGGGTCGTTGCGCCGGTTCTTCCTGGTGATGTAGTTCCGGTGCCTGCACTCCTGGCAGGCCAGTGTGATCTTGGGCCTGATGTCGGTCGCGGCCACGGCGGAGCGCCCTCCTGACGGTGATTGTCCTCACGCGGTAGCGGAGGCCGGACTTGAACCGGCGACACAGCGATTATGAGCCGCTTGCTCTGCCAGACTGAGCTACTCCGCCAGGCCCGGTGCCACCGGGCTTGCCTAGCTTACAACCTCCGGCGGCGGGCGGCTCACCGGGATTTGGCCGCCTTCCCGCTCGCGGTGCCGCTGGCCGCGACCGCGACGTTGCGCACCGCCTGCACGTCGGTCCCCGTCCCGGTGCCGGCGGTGAACGCGAGCAGCACCGCGGGGGTCAGGACCGGCTCGGCGTCCTGGAGCTCCCGGGTCCCGTCCAGCCAGACCGTCACCACCCAGCCGAGGGTGGCGCTGGAGTCGACGGCGACCGTGACCGTGTGCGGTCCCCCGCGCACCGCGGACAGCCCCTGGGCCACCTGCGCGGGCGCCAGCGCGCCGCCGCTGGCGCCCGTGGCCAGCGCGATGAAGTCCGACCTCGGCCAGCCGGCGACCGCGTGGTCGGTGGCGAACATCACGCTCACCCCGGCCAGCCCGCCGGCGCCGAGCTCCGGGCCGTTCCCGCCGACCGAGCTGGCCGTGACCGAGGCCGGGTTGAGCAGCGAGAGCGTCATCCCGTCGCCGCCGCTGCCGCCGGACAACTGGAGCGTGAAGCTGACCCGCAGGCCGGCGGCGGCCAGCGGGACCGGGTAGATCACCGTGCCCGCGCGATTCGCCGCCGCCGGGGTGAGCACCGTGTCGCTCCCGGAGGCCGCCGCGCTGCCGTTGAACGACCAGCCTCCGCCCGGGCCGGGCACCGGGCTCCCGCCGGTGGTGATCACCGCCGACAGGACCTGGTGCAGGTCGGTCTTGGTGCCAGTCGCGCCGGTGAAGGCGAGCCTGACCACGGGCGGGAGCCTGAGCCACTTCGACAGGTACCGGGTGCCGTCCACCCAGACGGCGAGCTTCCCGCCGGCGGCGGTCACCGTGACCAGGTGGGTGCCCGTGCGCAGCGGGGGCACCTTGGTGGAGGTCGCGGCGAACACGAGCTGGCCGCCGCTGACGCCGGTGGCGATCCCGACGAAGTTCGCCGACGGGTAGTCCGAGCCGTCCTTGGACGTGTCCAGCGTGACGGCCACGCCGGGCAGCCCGCCGAAGCCCAGCTGGCGGCCCGGGGCGCCGACCGCGGACTGCGTAGTCTTCCCGGCGTCCAGCAGCGCGAAGGCCATGCCGTGGCCGCCCGTGCCGCCACCGATGCGCACCCGGAAGGTCGCGCTCAGCCCGTTGGCCGGCAGCGGGGTCGCGTAGACCGCCGAGCCGGCCCGGCTGGCCGTCAGCGGGGTCAGGCTCAGCGTGGTCCCGCTCATGACCGCGCTGCCGTTGACCGACCAGCCGCCGCCCGGCGGGGCTACCGCGATCCCGCCCGAGGGGGCCACCCCGGTGCCGGAGACCGGCACGGTCAGCGTGTGGGCGCCCGCCGGGTCCGTCCAGCTCAGCCGGTAGGCCGAGCTCACCGGGCCGGCGCTGGTCGGGGTGAACAGGATCGGGATCTGGATCGAGTAGCCCGGGCCGATCGGCAGGCCAGCCGCCACCGGCTGGGTGACCCCGAACGGCGCGGGCGGCGCGGCGGCCGCGGTGACCGTGGCGGTCACGTTCCCCTTGTTGGTCACGGTGATGACCTGCTGGGCCCGCTGGCCGAGGTGGATCTGGCCGAAGCCGGCCGCCCCCGGCGTGGCGGCGAGCGAGCTGACATCGGCCACGGCAGTGCCGGCCAGGGTCACCGAGGCCTGCGATTGCGCCGAGGTGAGCGTGTCGGTGCCGGTGACGGTCAGCGTGCCGCCGTCCGGGCTGCCCGACGGCGGGCCGGCCGGATGGTAGGTGACCGTGAGCGTCGCGGAGGTGCCGGGCTGGAGGACGGTCCCCGGGGCGAGCCCGGAGAGGGTGAACAGCGGGCTGGAGGAGGAGGCGAGGACCCGCTGCGGGTCGGTGCTGTCGTTCGCGACGGTGACCGGGGCGGGAACGGAGGTGCCGGCCGGCACCTGGGTGCCGAAGCTCACGGCCGACGGGGTCACGTACAGGCCAGGCGTGGTGCCATTGCCCGACAGCGACACGCTCACCACCGGGAAGTTGGCCGCGTCGGTGCCGAACTGGAGCGCGCCAGCGGCCGCCCCCGGTGACGACGGGGTGAACGTCACGTTGTCGACGGTCAGCGTGTCGCCGGGCTGGAGCACGCAGGTCGACGGCGCCGGGGTGGTGGCGCACGTCGCCCCGCCGTTTATCCGGAGGGGGCCGGCGGCGGCGAACGCGGCGTTCAAAGTCCCGACCGAGGTGACCGTGACCGCCGAGGGCGAGGTGTTGGTGACGGTCACCGACGTGGCGGCCGAGGCCGAGCCGACGGGGACATCGGTGAAGCTCACCGGTGAGGCCCCGCCGAGCGGAGCCGTCGCCGGGCTGCCGAAGCCCAGGACGCGGCCGGTGGCCACGCCGTTGACGATCGCCCCGCGGGTGCCCAGGTAGAGCCGGCCCGAGTCGGTCGCGGGCGTGGTGAACTTGCCGACGCCGGTCAGCGGGTACTGCCACAGGGGGGAGACGCTGCACTGCGCGGCGGCGGTGCAGGTGCCCGGCGGCACGGCCGGGTACGCCTCCAGCGCCCCGGTGGCGCCGGTGTCGTCGCTGGTGTTGACCGCCCAGACCACCGCGCTCGACGGGTCGGTGCCGTCGGAGGTGACCACCGGGGAGCCGGCCGTGTAGCCGAAGGCCTGGTCGCTCTGGGCGACCCCGGCCAGAGTCAGCGCGCCCGAGGCGCCCAGCTGCGCCCGCAGCCAGTGCAGCGCCCCGTTCTTGGCGATGAAGTACACGTAGTCGTTCGAGGCCGCAGCGTTGGCGGCGGTCAGCGTGGGCGTGTCGGCGAACGCGGCCGGGTGGCCCCACTGGCCCCCGTACGGCCCGGAGACGCTCACCACGCCGTCGGTCCCGCCAGGTCCCTGCTCCCGCCCGCCGAGGTTGTTCGCGTTCAGCACGAACGCGCGGCCGTCCTTGCCGATCTGCGCGATCGCCTCGCTGACCGAGGAGGTGCCGAACGGCAGCACGATCGGCCCGCCGGCCCCGAGGTCACCATCGATCGAGTCCAGGTACGGCGCGTTGGCCGGGCTGAAGAAGTCCGCGGCGGCCAGCGTGCCGTTGGACTGCACGGCCAGGCGGACCACCGACTCGGCGAGCTGCCCGGGCGGCGCGCTGCCCGGCCCGGGCGGGGGCGAGATGCCGTTGCCCGAGGTGAAGAAGATCCGGCCGGGGCCGTCGGAGACCAGGCCGCCGCCGCTCTGCCAGATGCCGGCCTCCTGGCTGGTCAGCCCGGACTCGTCGGTCCACATGGTCACGGCCCTGGTGCCGGTGTTCACGCCGACCACGTAGCCGTCGTAGGGCTGGTAGTCGCAGTTCCCGCCGAAGGCCGCGTAGACCGAGCCGCCGAGCAGCAGCAGCCCGGGCCGCTGGAGCTCGGTGAACGGGTTGAACGGGTTCGCCGGGTCGTTGGCCGGCGCGCCCTGGATCGGCACCGGCCAGCCGGGGATCGGGTCCCCGGTGACCGGGTCGATCGCCTCCATCTCCCAGGCCGGCGAGGTCACCGGGTCCCCCGGCGGCACGGTGTCGGCGACGAAGTAGACCGCGCCGTGCGGGGCCGCGGGCGTCACCGCAGGGTCATAGACGGGGGTGCCGGTGATGCCGATGTCCGGGGTCAGCGCGGTGCAGTGCCCGGTCGCGGCGGGCCAGGGAGTGCCCACCGAGGTGCTCCACTTGATGGCGCCGCTGGTCGAGTCGATCCCGTACGCCCAGTCGTCCTCGGTGACCACGATCAGCTCGTGGTAGGCGTCGAGGACCAGCGGCTCGGCGTAGACCTGGCCGTTGACCGGGGTGGAGAACAGCTCGCCGAAGCTGCCCGACAGCAGCGTGCCCGGGAGCATCGACCCGGTCGCCTCGCCCGCGTCCCAGCCGTCGCGCAGGTTGCCGCCGGACATGGTGGGCACGTCCGCGCGGGCGGCGGGAGCGGGCAGGCCGGCCAGGCTGGCGGCGATCAGCAGGGCGGTGACCAGCGCGCCGGCGGCGGGCAGGCAGCGGCGCCGGGGGGCGCGCCGGGCGGGTGCGGACATCGGTGGCCCTCGGGCTCGGGGACGGACGCGGACATGATGCCACCCGGAACCGGGCGAGCATCAGCATTCGATGACATTCAGCGCCAGACCGCCCCGCGCGGTCTCCTTGTACTTGTCCTTCATGTCGGCGCCGGTCTCCCGCATGGTCTTGATCGCCTTGTCGAGGGACACGTGGTGGGTGCCGTCGCCGCGCACCGCCATCCGCGCCGCGGTGATCGCCTTCACCGAGGCGATCGCGTTCCGCTCGATGCACGGGATCTGCACCAGCCCGCCGACCGGGTCGCAGGTGAGCCCCAGGTTGTGCTCGACGCCGATCTCGGCGGCGTTCTCGACCTGCTCGGGGGTACCGCCGAGCGCCTCGGCCAGGCCCGCCGCCGCCATGGCGCAGGCCGAGCCGACCTCCCCCTGGCAGCCGACCTCGGCCCCGGAGATCGAGGCGTTCTCCTTGAGCAGGACGCCGATCGCCGCGGCGGTGAGCAGGAAGGCGACGACCCCGTCGTCACTGGCACCGGGCACGAACCTGGCGTAGTAGTGCAGCACCGCCGGGATGATCCCGGCCGCGCCGTTGGTCGGGGCGGTGACCACCCGGCCGCCGGCCGCGTTCTGCTCGCTCACCGCGAGCGCGAACAGGGTGACCCACTCCATCGGGTCGGCGTCCGCGCGCTCCAGGCTCTCCCGCAGCGCGCGGGCCCGGCGCCGCACCCTCAGCCCGCCGGGGAGCACCCCGGTGGCCTCGCACCCGGCTGCCACGCACTCGCGCATCACCGCCCAGATCCGCAGCAGGCCGGCCCGGATCTCCGGCTCGCCGCGCCGGGCGCGCTCGTTGGCGAGCATGATCCCGCTGATCGGCAGCCCGGCGGCCCTGGCCTGCCCGAGCAGCTCGGCTGCGCTCGCGAACGGGTACGGCACCTCGACTGCGTCGGGCACCAGCGCGGGCGCGCCACCCGGCCCGGAGCCGACGACGAACCCGCCGCCGACCGAG
>JAJPIV010000022.1 GCA_021324595.1 Actinomycetota bacterium
GCCGCAATGGAGCCCGGCCTGAGAGACCGGGAAAACCTGGCAGACTCCCTACGAGCTGTGGCAGCGCAAGGCCGGGCCGCAATGGAGCCCGGCCTGAGAGACCGGGAAAACACGGGCCGTCACCATCACCAAGCCCGGCGCCGGAAACGCCGCAATGGAGCCCGGCCTGAGAGACCGGGAAAACCTCGGCTTCTAGCCCGGAAAGGGACAAAATGTTCACGCCGCAATGGAGCCCGGCCTGAGAGACCGGGAAAACTCCGGCTCCGCGACGGCCCAGATATCATGGGGACTAGCCGCAATGGAGCCCGGCCTGAGAGACCGGGAAAACTCGACGACGGCCGGCCGGGCATGCCGGCCGCAGCGTTGCCGCAATGGAGCCCGGCCTGAGAGACCGGGAAAACTGATCCAGTCCAGGTACACCCAGCTGGCGAACGGGGAGCCGCAATGGAGCCCGGCCTGAGAGACCGGGAAAACAGCTCGCAAGATCCGTGCCATCTGACCTGCACCGATGCCGTCCTGTGCGAGCGGCGGCCCGGGCGCCGCCTCGACTTTACCCCACTGTGGAGTTGTCAAGGTACGGGCGCGGCCTCTGACCTGCGCGCGAGCGCTGCCTGGGTGCCTGTCCAGCACCGGGGCACTCGCACGCTCACACGACGACCGCGCCTGAAGCTGGGAGCGCCTTGTGGCTGCCGAGGAACAGGAACCTGCTCATGTCCCCCGGGCTGCCAAGGTCGATGATCATCACGCTGTCCTCCGAGGGCTTGAACCGGGCCTCGATGTCCGCGCGCAGTTCGACGGCCTCCCTCGCGGAGAGGTCACAGACGAACACCGAGTACTGAACGCGCGTCCCGTACCCCTCCACGCACGATGCCACGTTTCGCAGTCGCTTGTCATCGCGGATGTCATACGCGACGAGGTAACGCCGTCGGGCCATGGGCGTTACCGCGTCACCATCGGCGCGTACTCGGCGAGCTCGCCGGTCAGGTGCGCGGCGAGTATCCGAGCCTGAAGCTCGACGGCGCGGCGGTAGCTGACCGAGTACCCGAACATCGGGTGACGGACGGTCGTGGCCATCCGTCGTTCCCACGCCCGGATCACGGCCTTCCGCCCGGCGGCCGTGAGCGTGACCGCGCCCGCGCGGACGAGGAAGTCGGACGGCGCGACCTCACGGTTGTTGATCAATGTCAGCACGGTGGAGTCCGCGAGCAGGGGGCGGAACTCTTCGGCCAGGTCGAGCGCCAGCGCAGGCCGGCCGAACCGCGGCCGGTGATACAGGCCGATGTAGGGATCAAAGCCGACCATCAGGCATGCGGCCGTGAGCTCCTTCGTCAGAAGGCCATAGGTGAACGAGAGCAGGCAGTTGACCGCGTCTGTCGGCGGGCGGCGGTTCCGCAGCCCTGAGTACGCCGGCCCGGGCAGCTCGGCGGCGCGGCCGATGAGCGCGGGGAAGGCGTCGAAGTAGAGGCGTGCCGCGGCTCCCTCGATGCCGAGCAGTTCCGCGGGCCCGCTTGCCTCCTCGGCCCGCCTGGCGAGCTCGCCGAGCTGGCCGACGGCTCGTTCCACCTGATCGCCCCCGTTGCGCCGCAGCAGCACGCGGCAGTTGCGGATCTTCCCCGCGATCATCCCGCGCGGGGCGCCGAACTGCCCGCGCGCCGCAGCGGTGGCCTGCCGGATGCGAAGCTGCACGTTCTTGCTCGGCAAGCCGGTCGTCACGCCGAGCAACCAGCCGCCGTAGGAGAAGTGGAAGACGTCGACGTCCCGGTCGAACAGCGTGCGCATGGCCTGGGCCGTGACCTGGACGTTCCCGTAGGCGCACACATGCAGCACGTCGATCAGCCGCATGGCGGCCAGTTCCTCGCGGTGCCTGGACACGGTGACCCGGCCGCCGCTCACGCCGACGACCGCGCCCTGCTCGGCCACGTAGAGCGGCACCGCGTCGGGGTCCGCCGCGATGAGCCGCCGCGGCCGGTCCCCGCTTCGGCGGGCCAGGAGGTTGACCTCGTCGGGCAGGCATATGCCGACCAGGGAGCAGCGCGGGCACTTCGGGCTGGACTCCAGCGGGGGCGGCGGGACCAGCCGGAGCGCCGCCGAACGCGCCTGCTGGACCACCCCCAGCGTGCGGGCCACAAGCTCAGGCGTCGGCTCGACCGGCACCCGCTGCCGCGTCTCCGCGTAGAACAGCTCGCCGCGCTCGCACGCGTAGCCATGGTCACGCAGGAGCAGGATCTGGGCGCACACCTGGACGGCATCGGCCTCCCAGGGCTCGCCCTCGCGGGTCGGGCGGCCCTTCTTGAGGTCCACCGGCACCACGGTGCCGCCCGCGCCCTCTACCAGATCCAGCTTGGCCGTGATGCCCAGCCGCTCACTGGCCAGCTCCACCGACCGGGCGGCCTTCAGCACGCCCTCGTCCGGGAGAGGCGCCGCCCCTCCCCCGGCGTCCGCCCGCCGGTGCCGGCGCTCGCCCTCCGCGGTGTCCGCGTTCGGCGCCCACAGCGAGTCCACCCATTCGAGGAAGAACAGCCGCGGGCAGTACGCGTACTCGTTGAGCATCCGCGCCGGCACCAGCTCCGGCAGGTCCGCCAGCATCAGTCGGCCCGCACCTCGACGGGGCATGGCGCGAGCACTCCGGCGAAGTTGCGATCTGGGATGCGCTGACGTTCGGCCCCGCAGACGGAGAACACCCGCAGCGCTGGCCAGGCGGTGCCGCGAACCGTGGCAATGCCTTGGTCGGCAGCCGGCCGAAGGTACGGGTGCTCGATCATGACCCTGACAGCGGGAAGGTCTAGTGGCCTGTCCCACAGCGGCCAGATCATGACCAAGCGCCTGCCCAGGCGATGCCAGAGCGCCGCCGTGATGCGCTGCCCGTCGCCGGACAGCCGCAGCAACGGGATGGCCATCGTGGCGAGCCATGTGGCGCCTGGCACTCCGCGCTCGGCCCCCGTCCGCCCGGCCGGGTCGTCCGCAGCGGAGTTGAGCACGCGATGGTCCAGGTACTCGCCTGTGAACCCCTCCACCCTTCGCCATGAGGTCAGAGCGTCTCGCAAAAGCGAAGGATCGCCGCGGACCGCTGACAGCGGGGTGGCAAAGAATGTTCGCAGGTTCTGCTTGCCGCTGGGGGCACAGAATGGCGTGAGGTCGGCGCGCCCCTGCGAGTCGACCGCCAGGTCGGTGAACAGGTACGGCATCCATTCGCGAGCCGCCCGCAGATCGATCGACTCGATGTCGCTCATCAGCTCCCTGAACTCGGTCCGCGGACGCCGCATGGGGTCCCCACCGCTCCGACCCGCGCGAAACGGGAATCTCGCGTCAACTCCGGCCACTGCCGTGTCGGGGCTTGCCGAGACCACGGCCTGGAGCTGCCCCACCACCTCGTCGATCGAGCTCAGCGGAGAGTGAAGCACCGCTGCCGCGCTGTCCCGGGAGAAGGAGAGCCTGAGCGGCTTTACCTCCGCCAGGGCCAGCACGCGCATCAGGCCCAGCGCAGCGAGGAAGCCCAGCGGGCTGCGCCCGTCCAGGGCGGGCATCTCAATTCTTGACATCGGATCCCTCCGAACGAGCCGAGCACCAGATGTCGGCGAGCCGGACGATGGACTCGAGAAGCGCCAGGCCCCACCGGCCGTACCTGCCGCACAGCTCCTCGAACCGCGCGGGGCTGGCCCAGTCGATGGTCTCGGCCGTGTCGAACAGCTCCCTCGGACCATCGCCAAGCGTCAGCTCCACCTTCTCGGGGTGCTCGTCGACGATGGGCGGCAGCAGCGGGCGGGAGCAGCCGTGATGAGCGGCGACGAGATGCACGGCAAGATCCCGGTCCATGTCCCCGGACGGGGAGCGTTCCAGCATGGCCGCCGCGATCCGCGCTGAGAGCGCCTCGTGCCTCATTCGCGACGGGTAGCCGGAGAGAATCGCCGCCCGCTTGAACGCGGCCCGGTCTGCGGCATTCATCCCCGATTTGGCGAGGGGACGGTCGGCCATGGCGATGGCCCGCAGCCGGTCTCCGCCGTGCAGCATCGCCTGGAAGCGGGGGTCGCGCTTGCCTTCGTCGTGGTGACGGGCCGCGTACTCGGCAGCCTTGACCAGCTCCGGCGGCAGGCCGAGGTTCACGGCGAATTCCCGCGCCCGACGGCCGACCGCCTCCTGATGCTCGGCCAGGCTCTGGCGCCGCGGCGAGCCCGAGGAGCCGGCGGCGCTGTCGTCGTCATTCCACGACGTCGCGGCGGTGGCGAATACCCCTGCCATCGCCGCGCCAGCCCCCTGGTCGTCCGCGTCGAGCTCCGAGAGCCGTCCATCTCGGGCCAGCCTCCGGAAGACGCGCTCCACTGGCAGCCGGACCTCGCGGTCCTCGACGAGCCTGCCGAACTCGCCCCGGTAGTAGCTGTCGGGCTGGACGGACTCGTCCTGGATGTCCGCACCGATCCGGGAGACGAGCTCTTCGACCCGGTCGGCCAGGTCGGGCGCCAGCTGCCTGACCCCGGTGATCAGCACCCGCCCGATCCGGACGGCGGCCGCCCTCCGACCCCGCCAGCCGGTGAAGTCCGCGACGTCCGTGACCGGCCTCCTCGAGTCGGGATGCCAGCCGTAGCGATCACAGCCACCCCACTCCGCCTTCACGATCACGAAGTCGCCAGGTCGGAGATCGCGGGCGGTCCCCGCCGCCTGGTCCTCGTCGCTGGCGCCCCGGTAGCGGAGCACCCGGCGCCCGGCGCGTCGCGGCTCGGCCGTGTCCTCGGCCTCACCCGACTGCTGGGACTCCAGGTCGCTGACCTCCGGCATCACGGAGTGCTGCGCCGACTGCGCGGCCTCTGGCCGGGCCATGTCGGAAAGCTGCCTCAGCCAGCGCCGCACGGCACTGATCGGCAACTCGATGGCCTCATCGGTACTGGGAGGTATCCGGCTGACGCTGACCTTCCAGCCGTCCGGGTCGTCCCCTGGCAGGTCGGCCCGCCAGACGACCGACACCGTCGGCTCACCGACGTCGACGCCGTGCAGGTACGGGGCCACCGGCACATCCGGATGCGGCGCCGGGGAGGTGCGCGCCCACGCGCCGAGCGTCGCGGCGGAGAGCATCGGGACGTACCGCTCAACCGCTCGCATGCGGGCACGCTCCGGGCCAGGGATGCCGCCGACGAGATCCCGGAGCCGGGCCGGGGACACGTCGAGGCCCGCGCCGAGGTCCCGCGGCGACCGGCCCACCTTGTGCGCCAGCGGCGCAGTCTGGCCCGCCAGCCAGGCCCACGTGGCTTCCGCCGCCTCTCCGTACACGGGGTCGTCAGATCGGCCGCAGCGGATCACGATTGCGCGCGCCTCGTCCCGCTCGCCCAGCCGGTTCAGCCGGCCCAGGCGCTGCACCAGGGCGGGCAGCGACGCGGCCTGCGTCACCATGCCGTCCAGGTCGATGTCGGCGCCCGCCTCGATCGTCTGCGTGGCGACCACGTACACCTCAGCGCCGGGATCGCGGCGCGCGCCGGAGCGGACCACCGGGTACCACTCGTCCAGCAGGTACTCGCGGTCGATCGGCCGGACCCGGCCGGTCAGCAGCACGCACCGGCCGCCGTCGCCGACCTGCTTCCGCAGGCGCTCGAACGCGTCCCGTGCCATCGTGACCGTGTTCGCGACGATCCCGACGACCTTCCCGCGACCGCCTAGCTGCCTTGCCCAGTAGGCGAGTGCCTCGGCGCCTGCGGCCCGGGCCTCGGTGGCGCTGGCCGTGACCTCAACCGGGTGCAGGGACTTGGCCGCCCGCAGCCTCGTGCCCGCGACGGCGTGCTCGCGGTCCGCATCGCCGATCCCGTGAACCGCGCCGGCTCGATCCCCCGGACTAGCGGACATCGCGACGACGATCGGCCGGCGCCCGACGCCCCCGTTGTCCATCGCGAGCGCGTCCGTCAGGGTGGAGCAGAACGGGTCCGACAGGTGAGCCTCATCAACGATGATGAGGCTGTCAGTGCCGACCATCGCGGCGTCGATCGGCCGCAGCCGCTCGCCCACGCCGTAGCCGCGGAACAGCAGGCGGCTGCCCACCTGGTCCACGGTGCCGGTGATGATCGCATGGCGGTCGGGTCTTTCGAGCCACAGCCACGACCAGTTGACGCCGCCGCGCATCCGGGTGACGTCCAGCGGCGAGCTCCGCCCGTCCTCGGCATCCCCGGGGACGGCGAGCGCCCGCGCGACGGCTGCGCGGACGCTGCCGGGCGGCGGGCTGGTCAGCGCCCGCTGGATCTTCTCGGCTTCCTCGTGCGCCTGATCCACGATGACCCTCCGGTCCACGACCAGGAACACCCGCCGCCGGGCGTGCTCGCTCCCCAGCGCGCTGAGGAAGACCGCTGCGTCCAGAACCGCCGTCTTCCCCAGGCCGGTCGGCACGTCGACGAGGCCCGGCCAGCCGTCGGCGAGGACTCGCTGCACCAGCTCCCCCTGCCAGGGGAACGGGCGGTACCCGTGGACCTCCTCGAAGAACCCGCCGAAGTCGGCGGCGGTCAGCCGGTCGCTCGTGCCAGACATCATCTCGACACCTCCACGGGCTCACGCCCCTTGGCCTCGGCAGCCTCGCCGGCAGCCTCCGGCTCGGCCGCGGGCGGGCGCCACTGCCACCGGATGCTGCCTGCCGGGAGGAACAGGCCGAGGCCCAGGTAGCGCATGGAGCCGGCCAGCACCGGGCCGATCACCGGCAGCGGGAAGCGGATCCGGGCGTGCACCATCGGCCGGATGGGCCTCCCGGACGGCAGGGATCCGGGCCGGGGGCGCCAGACGCCGCCCGCGAGCAGAGGAGAGGAGGACGTCTCAACCTCCGCCGGCTCCGGGTATCCAGCGATGACGAGCGATCGCGCCACCTCGCTTGCCTCGTCGCGCCCGCGCCGCGTGTGGCCATCCAGCATCATCGGGGTGACCGTGATCCACTCGAGCTCGCCCTGGCGACCAGTCCACGTGGCGGAGCGCAGCCCGTGCCGGCCCGCCCCATAGCCAACCGCCAGACGGCGGCCTCCGGCGAAGCGGACTTCCGTCAGCTCGTGGTCGACCAGCAGGGCTCGCAGCACGACGCTCAGGTCCTGGCCGGGCATGTCACGCGGAACCGCGAGCGCCAGGCCGAGCACGTGACCATCGGCATGGGGGTGGCCGACGTCGGGCAGCGCGAGGTAGGCGACGTGCGGGCGGCCGGGCTCGGTGTGACCGCTGACCTGCCCCGGCACGTCCGGGCCGATCAGCGAGATCGCGGCCCGGCGCAGCGCGCTGGTGAGGCGGACCACCTCGTCGCCGCCGACGCGCGCGACGGGCCGCTGGAGACCCCAGACCAGCATGTCGCCGAACGGCCCGGCGAAAGCCTCCGGCACGTCGTCGTCTCGCTGGGTCTCCGCCACGACGTACGGCCGCGACCGCGCGACCTCCCAGGCACGCCGGCCGTCGTCGTAGGCCTCGCGGAGAGCATCCGTGTAGCCGGGGTACGGAACGCGCAGGGTCGTGAGCTGGCCGCGCTGACCCAGCTCGGCGGGCTCGTAGACCACCGTGCCGGGCATCTCCGGCGGCAGCGCGTCCACCGCGGTGACCTGCGCGATGCTCGTGGAGCGGCCAAGGTACGGCACCCTCCACGCCAGCAGGCTGAGCCGGCTGAGGATCTCCGCGGGCGGGTCCGCCTCCGGCCAGGTGATCGCGGACGACTCGCCGGACGGCACCGCGAATGCCCGCGCGCGGCGGCCGTTGGTTCGCCCCGGCCAGGTCAGGTTCCCGCCGCCGGACGGCGAGATCGCGTTCTGGACGACGTAGGCGCGGGTTCCCGACCTGCGCACGCGCCCGAGCGGATCCGCCCGCACCTGCGGTGGACCTTGCCGCTCCAGCCACCGGAGAACCGACCAGTCGGTGTCGCCCTGAGCGGAGGCCGCCAGGGCGCAGAACACCCGTGCCGGATGGGGCGGCCATTCACTCTCGCTCGGCCGCTCGCCGCCCGCGTCGTAGCGCCCGCCGCGCAGCCGGACCAGGATGCTGAGCGGCATGTCAGTCCCCGTCCTGCGAGCCGCTGGAGACGGCGGCCTCGATGGCCTTCTTGAGGGAATCGATCGGCTTGATGGCGATCGTGTCCTTGTCCATGGCGATCCCCGCCGCCGACGCCCGCTCGCGCAGCTCGCGGAAGGCGTCGAGGGCCTCATCAATGGTCACGGCGAGCGGGTCCAGGTCACCGCCGGGCCGTTCCAGGCCGATCTCCTCGCTGACCTTGGCCAGGTCGCAGCCGGATCGCAGCCAGACCGACGGGCCGCCGAAGGTCAGCCGGTCGCCGGCCAGGGCCAGCGCGGCCAGGGCGGCGCGAGCCAGGTGCGCGGCCTCCGGGCTCGCGTCGCCGAACCGCAGCCGCTCCAGCCCCGCCAGGGAGATGCTGGCGACGCGGCGGATCTCGGTGACCGTGACGCCGCCGTGCACCGGATTCGGCGCGATGTTCCCGTGCCCGATCTCGCTGAGCTTCTTCCCCTTCTGCTTCTCGCCCTCGGCGATGAACTGCCAGTCCGCTTCGGCCTTGGCCACGTCATCCACGGCGCCCTTGAGGTTCTGCGGATCCATCCGGCCGCCCCTGCGGATGTAGGTCACCGGGTCCAGGCCGAACATGGACGACGCGTACAGTCGCGCGAACTTCGGCCACCGCCCCTTGCGGTGCGAGTCCCAGGCGCCGAAGATCAGCGACGCCGGCTCGCGCTCGTAGAGCGGGCGGACGTCGGCAACGC
>JAJPIV010000039.1 GCA_021324595.1 Actinomycetota bacterium
CCACCACCAGAGCTGGTCAGACTGGCGCCGCGCCCACCAGGCCACCGCTCGCCGCAGTCACTACAAACGCCGGATCAAAGATCACGGCCTGTCGCTGTAGTACTAGCGCCAAGAAATTCGAAAATCCTCTCAGCCACAGTCTCGGGCCCTGTGACGAGATCTTCGTAATATACGCGATGGCACAGGCCAGGATGATCGTTTTCGAACCTGATGCTTTCCCTGACGTGTTCAATCCAGTACGCTGCGAGTGACACGACGCTGTTCGGTCCCCTGGCGAACCGCTCGAATCCGTAGCCGGTCAAGCCCCAAGGGCAGGCTTCTAGTCCCGAGTCAATGACGTCCATGACGTGCCTGTAGAGACAGATAAACTTCGCCTTGGGATATATCTTGAGAAAATCCTCCGCTGCTTCGACGGTACCGAGCGACTTGTCGCACCAGCGGATCTTGCCCGTCCGGAGCAGACACGCTGCGTAGTCCTGACGCCGAGAGCTCCTCGCCCCGGCTCGCCGGATCCAGCAGGCTCCATGTGAAACCGAACTGGCCGATCAACTTGGCGATGTTGGTTTCAGGGGGGCAGGCGAGTTCGGGGTGCCCGTCCAAGATCACTCTGAGCAAAGTCGATCCGGAGCGCGCTGCGGTGAGGATGATGACTGGCTCGTCAAGCCCGGCATGCGACGCTGTCGCGTCGCCGCGCCAGCGGAGTCGGCCTCCGCCGTTCCGCGGCCAGGTACGCCGCTGTCCCGCAGGGGCGCAGCCGGACGGTATTTCCTCGTCATCGCGAGAGCCTTTGGTGGTCGGGGGCGTCATGATACTACAGCCGAGGAGGGGAGGGGCATGGAGCATTCGGAAGCAATCGGGGCGTTTGGCCGGGCATTCGCGCGGGCCAGTGGATGAACCGGGCAAAGCGTCGCGGGAGGCAGCCCGCCGGCCCGCACGGACGGCCCGTGCGACCGCGGCTGCCGCCTGCTTGCCCGGGAGCCGGAGCGCGCTCCCAGGGCGTCAGAACGCGTTCTCGGGCAGGTCCATCAGGTCGAGCGAGGTCGCCTCGGCGATCTCGCGCTCGGCGGCGAGCCTGGGCAGCACGGTCTCGGCGAAGAAGCGGGCCGCCGCGATCTTGCCCTGGTAGAATGCCACGTCGCCCCGGGCCGCGCGGCCCTGTCCAGGCCCGGCGGCCCGGCCGTCGTCACCGCCGCCTTCCGGCCGGTCGAGTGCCGCGAGGGCGACGTCGGCCTGGCGGACGAGGAGCCAGCCGATCACCAGGTCGCCGACGGCGAGCAGGAGCCTGGTCGTGTTCAGGCCGACCCGGTTGATCTCGCCGGGCCGCTCCAGGCTGGCGCCGAGGAAGCCGTTCATCGCCCCGACGATCGCCTCGACGTCGCCGGCCGCCCTGGCGAGCGCGGCCCGTTCCTTCTTCAGGCGCCCGTTCCCGTCCTCCGCCGCCGCGGTCCTCCTGATCTCGCCGAGCAGGGCGGCCAGCGCCTGGCCCTGGTTCCGCACGATCTTGCGGAAGTACAGGTCCATGCCCTGGATCCCGGTGGTGCCCTCGTAGAGGCTGTCGATCTTGGCGTCCCTGATGTACTGCTCGACCGGGTAGTCCTGCAGGTAGCCGGAGCCGCCGAAGGTCTGCAGCGAGAGCGTGAGCATCTCGTAGGCCTGCTCCGACCCCGCCCCCTTGACGACGGGCAGCAGCAGGTCGTTCATCGCCTCGGCGGCCTCGTCCCGGGTGCCGCGCGCCCGCGCGAGCTGCTCGGCGTCCTGGAACGTCGCCGTGTACAGGACCAGCGCCCGCATCCCCTCGGCGTAGGCCTTCTGCAGCATGAGCATCCGCCGCACGTCCGGGTGGTGGATGATGGTCACCCTGGGGGCGGTCTTGTCCGCCATGGCCGTCAGCTCGCCGCCCTGGACCCGGGTCCTGGCGTACTCAAGGGCGTTCAGGTACCCGGTGGACAGCGCCGCGATCGCCTTGGTGCCGACCATCATCCGGGCATGCTCGATGATCTTGAACATCTGCCTGATGCCGTCGTGCACCCCGCCGACGAGCGTGCCGACCGCCGGGCGGTCGCCGCCGAAGGTCAGCTCGCAGGTCGCCGAGACCTTCAGGCCCATCTTGTGCTCGACGTTCGTGGCGTAGACGCCGTTGCGCTCGCCGAGGCTGCCGTCGGCGTTGACCAGGTACTTGGGCACCAGGAACATCGACAGGCCCTTGGTCCCCGGCCCGGCCCCCTCGGGCCGGGCGAGCACCAGGTGGAAGATGTTCTCCGCCAGGTCGTGCTCGCCGCTGGTGATGAACCGCTTGACGCCCTCGATGTGCCAGGTGCCGTCGGCCTGCTCGACCGCCTTCGTGCGCGCCGCGCCCACGTCCGAGCCCGCGTCGGCCTCGGTGAGCACCATCGTGCCCGTCCACTTGCGGTCGACCGCGAGCCGGGCGAAGCGCCGCTGCTCCGGCGTGCCCAGCTCCTGGAGCGCCTTCGCGAACGCCGGCCCGCTCGCGTACATCCAGACCGCCGGGTTCGCCCCGAGGACCAGCTCGGCGACCGCCCAGCACAGCGAGCGCGGCGCCGCGGTCCCGCCGAGCTCCGGCGGGAGGTCCAGGCGGAACCATTCGGCATCGACGAACGACCGGAACGATGCCGCGAACGACTCAGGCAGCCGGACCGAGTGCGACACGGGGTCGAACACGGGCGGGTTCCGGTCCCCGTCCGCGTACGACTCGGCCAGCGGGCCGGCCGCCAGGCGCTCCACTTCCTGGAGGATGCCGCGCGCCGTCGGCTCGTCCAGGTCCTCGTGGGGCGGCGAGCCCAGCAGCTCCTGCCTGTCCAGGACCTCGAAGAGGTTGAACTCGATGTCACGGAGATTGCTCTTGAAGTGCGCCATCGCCATCTCCCCGCCCGCAGCCGTCCCAGCTCCCAGAAGTTACTCGCTAGTAACCAATAATACTACTAACCGGTAACCGACGGAAAGGGGCCTTCCGGGGGCGGCGGCGCGGAGTCCCGGTGGCCGGGCGCCGGCGGCACGGGATCAGCCGGGCAGGATGTTCACCGCCCGGGCGATCACCAGTGCCCCGAGGGCCAGCGAGACGGCCGACTGGACCAGCATCGTGAGCTTCGCCCAGCGGGACATCGGCATGACGTCGGTCGGGCTGAACGCGGTCGCGTTGGTGAACGACAGGTACAGGTAGTCGACGAAGCGCGGCCCCCAGCCCGGTGGCGTGAGCTCGGGCGAGGTCATCTGGACGAAGAGCAGGTCAGGGTAGGGGGACCGGCCTTCGAGGCGGCTCACCGGCCCGCCGCGGTCGAACTCCCAGTACCACAGCGCGAACGCGATGACGTTGGTGGCCCAGATCGCCCCGCCTGCCAGCAGCAGGTCGAGCGGGCCGCGGTGCGCGGGGCCGATGCGGCCGGTGAGGATCGCCCGGACGAGCAGGGCGGCCGAGATCGCGTTGGCCGCGCTGATCAGCACGATCAGCGCGATGCTCGCGGCCCGGATGGGACGGGACCGCCTCTCGATCCGCACCGGGTTGGCCGCGAACAGCGCGATGATCAGCGCGGCCTCCAGGCCGAGCGCCACCCAGTGCAGGCCGGCCGAGCGCAGCACGAGCTGGGAGGGCAGCACCCACTGGAGCACGAGAGCCGCGATCACCGCGACCGTGACCGGCCACCGGGGCTCCGGGCGGTCCGGGCGGCGGAGCCTGGCCCGCCCGGCCGCTCCCGCCCCGTGCAGCCGGGCCACCGCCAGGTCGACCAGGTGGCTCATCTCGTGACGCCACAGCGCGTCCGGCGGCCCCGCCTGCCCGAACCGGGGGTGCGCGGGCGCGGGGCCGGGGGGAGGTGCGGGCTGCTGGGCGGCCGGGCCCCGTGCGGCCCCCCCGGTGGCCGCGCCGTCCCCGGCAGTCAGGCCCTCCCCCGCGCCCCCCGCACCCGCCGCGGCCACCCCCCCTGCCTCCGCCAGCCGGGCCTCGGCCTGCCCGGAGTGCCCGGCGAACTCGGCGTGCCCGGCGAACTCGGCGTACCCGGCGCGCTCGGCGTACCCGGCGCGCTCGGCGTACCCGGCGCGCTCGGCGTACCCGGCGAACTCCGCGGACTCGCCGGACTCGCCCTGGCCACCCGGGACCTGCTCGTCGTCCATGTGCCCCATTCTGACCGCTCGCCGTTCCCGTGGAGCATCTCGCCGTCCCCGTGGAACATGTTGTCGAACTACAGTGTCCGCACAAGGCATCCTCCGCCGGCCCCGCCAGTCCAGTGCTCGCGGCGCGAGGCGGGGCGGTGGCCGCGCCCGGCCGGGCGCGCGCCGTGAGCAAGGTGGAACCGATGTCCGTAGGCCTCACCCCGGAGCACCTGGAGCTCGCCGCCGCGGTGCGGGGCTGGTCGCAACGGCACTGTCCCCCGGCGGCCGCCCGCGCCGCCGGGGCGGACCCGGACGGCGGGGCGGTGCGCTATCGCGCCGAGCTCGCTCCCGCCCTGGCCGGCCAGGGGCTGTTCGGCCTGCACCTGGCCGAGGCCGCGGGAGGCCAGGGTTACGGGATGCCCGAGCTGGCCGTGGCGCTGGAGGAGCTCGGACGGGCACTGCTGCCGGGAGGACACCTGCCGACCGTGCTCGCCTCCGCAGTGCTCGCGGAAGCCAAGAGCGCCTGCGGCAGCCCGCTCGCCGGGCTCGCCGACGGATCGCTGGCCGGGACCGTCGCCCTCGGCGGGCGGCTCGCCGGGGAGCCGGGACCAGGCGGAGACCTCATCGTGACCGGAGAGATCTCACCGGTCCTCGCCGGGCCCCTGGCCGACCTGGTCATCGCCCCGGTGCGGCTGGACGGCCAGACCATCTGGGTCGCCCTGGACGCCGCCGGCGCCGGCGTGGAGGTCAGCCCCCTCGACAGCCTCGACCTGACAAGGCCCCTGGCCGCTATGCGAGCCGACCACGCCCGGGTACCCGCCGCCCGGGTGCTGCCGGACCTGGATCACCCCGCGGTCTCCAGCCTGGCCGCGATCACGTTCGGGGCCGAGGCCTGCGGGATCGCCGGATGGGCCGTGCAGACCGCCGCCGAGTACGCGAAGCTGAGGCACCAGTTCGGGCGCCCGATCGGGCAGTTCCAGGCGGTCAAGCACCGCTGCGCGCGGATGCTCGCGGCCACCGAACTGGCGCGCGCCGCCGTGTGGGATGCCGCCCGGGCGCCATCCGGCCCGTCCCGCGAGCTCGCCGCGGCCATCGCCGCGGTGGTCGCGATCGACGCGGCGGTGGACGTCGTCCACGACTGCATCCAGACCCTCGGCGGCATCGGGTACACCTGGGAGCACGACGCCCACCTCTACTACCGCCGGGCGCTCTCGCTGCGGGCGCTGCTCGGTCCCTCCGCCGCCTGGCGCGAGCGTGTCGCCCGGCTCGCGCTCGCCGGCCGGGCCGGGCCGGCCACGGCGGACCCGCCTGGGGACGACTCCGGGTTCCGGGAGGAGGTCCGGGCCGACCTGGCCCGGATCGCCGGGCTGAGCGGGCGGGAGCGAGTGGAGGCGCTCGCCGCCGGCGGCTGGGTGATGCCGCACCTGCCCCGGCCGTGGGGGCGTGCGGCCAGCCCGCTCCAGCAGCTGGTGATCGACTCCGAGATGCGGGCGGCGGGGCTGCGGCCGCCGCCCCTGGCGATCGGCGCCTGGGTCGTCCCGGCGCTGATCAAGCACGGCACGGCCGAGCAGCAGCAGCGGTTCCTGCCCGGGACGCTGCGCGGGGACTACCTGTGGTGCCAGCTGTTCAGCGAGCCGGGCGCCGGCTCGGACCTGGCGGGCCTGACCACCCGGGCCGAGCGGACGGAGGGCGGCTGGCGGATCAGCGGCCAGAAGATCTGGACCTCGCTGGCGCGCGAGGCCGCGTGGGGGATCTGCCTGGCCCG
>JAJPIV010000002.1 GCA_021324595.1 Actinomycetota bacterium
ACGTCGTAGTCGGCCGCCTGGATGAGCTTGAGCAGGATGTTCTCGACGTCCTCGCCGACGTAGCCCGCCTCGGTGAGCGCGGTGGCGTCGGCGATCGCGAACGGCACGTTCAGGAGGCGGGCGAGGGTCTGCGCGAGCAGGGTCTTGCCCGAGCCGGTCGGCCCGAGCAGCAGGATGTTCGACTTGGCGAGCTCGACCCCGTCCTCGCCGGTGCGCTCGCCGCCCGACTGGATCCGCTTGTAGTGGTTGTAGACCGCGACGGACAGCGCCTTCTTGGCCTTCTCCTGCCCGATCACGTAGGAGTCGAGGAACTCGTAGATCTCGCGCGGCTTGGGCAGGCTGTCCCACTTGACGTCGGAGGGCTCGGCCAGCTCCTCCTCGATGATCTCGTTGCACAGGTCGATGCACTCGTCGCAGATGTACACGCCTGGGCCGGCGATCAGCTTCTTGACCTGCTTCTGGCTCTTGCCGCAGAAGGAGCACTTGAGAAGGTCAGCGCCGTCGCCGATGCGTGCCACCGCACTACTCCCTTTCCCTCCACCGCCCGGACGAGGAGCCGGGCCGTCGCCGGACCCGGTGCCGCGCCCGGCCGCCGCTGCGGCCGGGCCTCGACCCTACCGCGTCCGGGGCCCGCCCAGCAGCCTCCGGGCCGTCGCCACGCGCGGCGCGCCGACCGCGACGCGCGCTTAGGACGACACTACAACGGGCTGCCGCTTCACCATGGTGAGTACGTCATCGACCAGCCCGTACTCCTTGGCTTCCGCCGCGCTGAGGAACTTGTCCCGCTCGATGTCGCGGCGAACCTGCTCCTCGGACCTGCCCGTGTGCTTGGCCAGGACCCGCTCCATCGCCTCGCGCATCCGCTGGATCTCCCTCGCCTGGATCTCCAGGTCAGTGGACTGGCCGTAGCCGCTCTCCATGGCCGGCTGGTGGATCAGCATCCGCGAGTTGGGCAGCGCCATCCGCTTGCCCTTGGTGCCGGCCGCCAGCAGCACCGCCGCCGCGGAGGCGGCCTGGCCCAGGCAGAACGTCTGGATGTCGGGCTTGACGTACTGCATCGTGTCGTAGATCGCCATCATCGAGGTGATCGAGCCGCCCGGGGAGTTGATGTACATGAGGATGTCCCGGTCCGGGTCCATCGACTCCAGCGTGATGAGCTGAGCCATGACGTCGTTGGCCGAGGCGTCGTCGATCTGCACGCCCAGGAAGATGATCCGCTCCTCGAACAGCTTGTTGTACGGGTTCATCTCCTTGATCCCGTACGGCGTCCGCTCGATGAACGACGGCAGCACGTACCGTGCCTGGAATGTCATGAGACCGCACCCTCCGTGGGGACATCCTCGGCGTGGCGCACGACGTGGTCCACGAATCCGTACTCCCTCGCCTGCTCGGCGGTGAACCAGCGGTCCCGGTCGGAGTCCCGCTCGATCTGCTCGACTGGCTGGCCGGTGTGCATCGCCGTGCGCTCGGCCAGGACGCGCTTGAGATACAGGATCTGCTCCGCCTGGATCCGGATGTCCGACGCGGTGCCGCCGATCCCCCCATGCGGCTGGTGCAGCATGATCTGCGCGTGCGGCATCGCGTACCGCTTGCCCTTGGTGCCCGCGCAGAGCAGGAACTGCCCCATGGATGCCGCCAGCCCCATCGCGTACGTGGCGACGTCGTTCGGCACGTACTGCATCACGTCGTAGATCGCCAGGCCGGCGCTCACCGAGCCGCCCGGGGAGTTGATGTAGATGCTGATGTCGCGCCTGGGATCCTCGGCGGCGAGCAGCACCAGCTCCGCGCAGATCCGGTTCGCGGTCTCGTCATCGATCTGCGAGCCGAGGAAGACGATGCGGTGCCGGAGCAGGCGCTGGAAGAGCTGGTCGCTCATCGGCAGCAGCGGCGGCGGCCCCTCCGCCGCGCTCGCGATCAGCCGCGCGGGCAGGCCCTCATCCTCCCACCTGGTCACGCTGCCATGCCTCCTCACGTGGTCCGTCCGGTGCCGTCCGCTCGCCGGCGCCCGGCCCGCTCGCGGCCTGCCGGCCGGGCGCGGGCGAGGCGGTGACGGCTCGGTGTTTCTATGCTGCGACCCTAACCCGTCGGCGGAACTGCCAGGCCCGCCGCGGCGCCGTGTTCGCTCACGGCGCAGGGTCGCGAGGCGGCGGCACTGGACCGCCGTGTGTTCCGGCATCCTGCCGTGCTGTGGCACCTGGCTGCCCGGTGGCGCCACGTGCGCGGCCCGCCGTGGCCGGCCGCACCGCGCCGCCCAGGCCGGCGGTCCGCCGCCGCCCGGCGCGCCAGGCCGCGGTCCTCGAGCGCGGCGGCCCCGGATGGCAACCGGAGCTGCCGGACCCGGGATCACGGCACGCCGTGGCGGTGCCTCTGAAGAGTGCCCTAGGACCGCTTGGCGCCGCGCCGGCCTGAGCGGCCCCGGGTGGCCGGCTCAGGCTCCGGCGGCGAGCCGCTGGCCGCGCCGGGCTCACCCGCCTCGGCGCGTTCACCTTCCCGCTCTTCGCCCTCCGGTTCCCCGCCCTCCGGCTCGTCGCCGGAGCCGATGGTCACCCTCCTGCCCGACTGGTCGGTGACGGACGCCCGCCGGGCGACCAGGTCGGCGGCCTTCGAGCGCAGCACGTCGGCCACGACCGCGCCGATCTGCCCGGAATCGGTGATCTGGCGGGCGAACTGCTCGGGCGAGACGCCGTTGCTGAGCGCCAGCTGGGTCACGTACCTGCCCAGTTCCTCCTGGTCGGCCCGGAGGCCCTCCTGCTCGGCGATCTTGTCGAGGATGAACCGGGCCTTGATCGTGCGCCGGACCTCGTCGGCGATCTCCTTCTCCAGTTCCGCCTCGCCGATGCCGCGGCCCTGCAGGTACGCCTCCCTGGTCAGGCCGGCCCGCTGCAGGTCCTCCTCCAGCGACTCGCGGCGGTGGGTGATCTCGTGCTCCACGAGCGCCTCCGGCAGGGGCATGTCGACCCGCTCGAGCAGCGCCTCGACCACCCGGTCCCGCGCCTGCCCGGCCTGGGCCGCCCGCCGCATCGCCTCAAGCTGGCGGCGGGTGCTCGCGCGCAGCTCGCCGACCGTGTTGAACTCGCTGGCCGACTGGGCGAACTCGTCGTCGAGCTCGGGCAGCTCCTTGACCTTGACGCTGCGGACCGTCACGGTCACGTCCGCCTGGCTGCCCGCGTGCTCTCCGCCGGCCAGCTCGGACCGGAACGTCCTGCTCTCCTGGGGCGCCATCCCGATCAGGGTGTCGTCCAGCCCGTCGAGGATCGCGCCGCTGCCCACCTCGTAGGAGATGCCGGTCGCCTGCGCGTCCGCGACCGGCGTGCCGTCCACCTCGGCGGACAGGTCGATCGACACGTAGTCTCCCGCCTCGGCGGGCCGCTCCACCGGGCGCAGCGTCGCGAATCGCTCGCGGAGCGAGCGCAGGTACTCCTCGACCTCGTCCGGGCTGACGTCGGCGTCATCGACCACGACCTGGAGCCCGGCGGCATCGGGAACCTCGAAGCTCGGCCGCACATCGACCTCGGCGGTGAACTCGATCTCCGTTCCGTCGTCCAGCCTGGTGATCTCCACGTCCGGCTGGCCGAGCACGGCCACGTGCGCCTCCTGGACCGCCTTGGCGTACAGCCCCGGCACCGCGTCCTGGATGGCGTGCTCGAGCATCGTGTCCCTGCCGACCCGCTGGTCGAGGATCTGCCGGGGGACGTGGCCCGGCCGGAAGCCCGGAATCCGCACCTGCCGCGCGATCTGCCGGTAGGCCTGGTCCAGGCTGGGCTTGAGCTCATCGAACGGAACGCCGACCGTCAGTCGCACACGGGTCGGGCTCAGTTCCTCGACGTCGGTCTTCACGACGTGGTCACTCCTCGGCTTCATCCGCGCCGGATCGGGGCGTCCCGCGGGTCGCGCGCGGCGATGGGGCGGTGCTCGCGGCTACGGCGGCCAAGTCTATGGCCTTCGCGCCGGGCGCGGCGGCAGGCGGGCGGTGCGCGGCGCGGGACCTCCGGGGACGCCCCGGCCCCGCCGGCCGGCGTCAACGTGGCGCGCGGCCGGGCGGCGCGGTGGCCGGCGCCAGGTTCACCCGCGCCGGGTGGTGAGGGCGGTCGTGACTGCGGCCGATGATGGCGGGAACGGCACCGCGAACGGGGCTGCCGGCGAGGGGGCCGCCGGCGAGCGGCCGGAACGGGCGGCCCGGACAGCCAACCAGATCGGCGGGAGGGAACATGACCTCATCGCACGCGGCACGGCAGCGGGAACCCGGCGCAGGCGCCGCCGGGTACGGCCCGGACGGCGGCCAACCCGGCGGGCCGGGCCGAATGCCCGGCGCGGACCTGGCGGCCGCCGCCTGGCCCGCGCTGCTGGCCGGCGCACTCGGCTGCGTGGTCGTCGGGATCCTGCTGCTGGCCTGGCCGAAGGCGACGCTGGCGATCGTCGCCGTGCTGATCGGCATCGCGCTGATCGTGGCCGGCCTGCAGCGGCTCATCCACGGGTTCGCCGACGCCGAGGCCGGGGGTGGCCGGCGGGTGGCGAGCGTGGTGATCGGACTGATCGCGATCCTGGTCGGGCTGTACGCGATCCGCCACTACCATCTCACGCTCACGGCCCTGGCGATCGTGATCGGCCTGTTCTGGGTGCTCAACGGGGTCTCCGACATCGCCGTCGGCCTGGCCGGCCCGGCGCCGGCCGGCCGCGGCCTCACCACGCTGGCTGGGGCGCTCAGCCTGGCCGCTGGGCTGATCGTGCTGTTCTGGCCGACCATCTCGCTGACGGTGCTCGTCGTCGTGATCGGGATCTGGCTGCTCATCGATGGCCTGATCCTCGGGGCCATGGCCTTCGCCCTGCGCCGGGCGGGCCGCGGCCCCCGGGTCCTGTCCGGTCCGGGCGCCGCGGCCCCGGCCGGAGGCCGGGCCGGGGCGTGAAGATTTTGCGTTCCGTTGGCCGGGACAGGGTATGAGGGGGGAGAGAACTCGCTGGCCGCCAGGGGGAAGCGCACAGGGCGCCTGCGGGCCAGGTCCGCGAACGCAAGGCTCACGGCAGCGAGAGAAGGGGGCGCTTGACATGAGCAATCCACAGGAGCGTCAGCCCGGTACGTCAGGGCCCACGATGGGGTACGACCCCGGGCGCGCGCCCGAGCGCGAGTACCCGCAGCCGACCGCACGGTACGAGGGGGCTCACGAGCACCGGGCCGCGGTGGTGGGCCTCACCGCCCTGGCCGGAACGCTCATGCTCCTCGTCGGGCTGTGGAACATCGCGATCGGGATCGTGGCGCTCTCCAGGAGCCACATCTACGTGACCGCGCCCGTGGCGGGCTACACGTTCCGGTGGAACCTGACCGGCTGGGGCTGGGCCGACATCGGCTTCGGCATCCTGGTCTTCGCCACCGGGCTGTCCGTGTTCCTCGGCATGGCCTGGGCTCGGTACCTGGGCGCGGTGCTCGCGGTGATCGGGGCGGTGGGGCACTTCCTGCTGCTGCCGTTCACCCCGATCTGGTCGATCCTCGTGATCGCCCTCTACGCCCTCGTGATCTGGGCGCTGCTCTACCCGCGGCAGGAGGCCAGGCAGTTCTAGCGCGCGCCGGTCCCGGGGCATGCCACGCCCCCGGCCGGCGGCTCTCGGGCAAGCCCCGCCGCGGTGGCCCCGCGGCGGGGCTTGCGGCACGTCCTGCCGGCCCTGGGAGGTGGCAGCGCTGACCAGCCAGCAGCCAGCCGGACGGGGCCGAGGTCGCGGCGCCGGGCCGGGCTCGGGCGCCGGGCCGGGCTCGGGCGCCGGGCCGGGCTCGGGCGCCGGGCCGGCGCGCCGGGATCGGCGGGAGCCCGGCCAGCGCCGCAGGTACGGGCTGCTCCTGGCCGTCCTGATCGCCTCGTACCTGATCTCGGCGCTGGTCGGCGGGCGGGCCTCCCCGCTCACCGAGGTGATCGGCGACACGCAGCTGGCGCTGTTCGCCGTGGCGGGACTGCTCGCGCTGCGCGTCTCCCCGCCGCGACGGCGCCCGGTGCGCACCGTCGCGGCAGCCATTCTCGTCGCCTCGGCGATCGGGACCGTGATCGGCGTGCACCTGGGCGGCGACGCCGGGCGGGGTGCCGCCTCCGTGTGGACGGCCGCGCTGCTGCTGGTGACCGTGACGCTCCTGGTGCGGCAGATCCTGTCGCATCCCAGCGTGACCGTGCAGAGCATCTACGGCGCGATCAGCGCGTACCTGCTCATCGGGCTCATGTTCGCCGCGTGCTACTCGGCCATGTACTTCCTGCACGGCCGGAGCTTCTTCTCCGGCGGCCAGCGGGGCACGGCGTCCGCCTTCCAGTACTTCAGCTTCACCACGCTGACCACCCTGGGCTACGGCGACTTCACCGCGGCGACCAGCCTCGGGCGGGCAGTGGCGATGCTTGAGGCGATGACCGGCCAGATCTTCCTGGCCACGCTCGTCGCGAAGCTGGTCGCCTCGTTCCGCCCGAGGCCGCGCGGTGACGGCGCCTCCCGCGACGGCTGAGAGCCGCGGCGCCGCCGGCCGGCCCACCGGCGGCCAAGGCGGCCTTGTGACCTGCTGTGAACGCCGCGATGATGCTGATATCGGCGAGCTCAGGATGGCTGATGGGCGGCATCCTCCGGATCGTGGCCAGCCTGACGGCGGGCAGGCCGCCGGGCTGCCTCGCCGCGGCGGGAGGGCTGGCCGGGATCACCGCTGGCCCGGGGACTGGCGCTGCCTCCGGCCCGCCCGGCGCCCACGGCCTGGCGCTGGCGGCGCTGGCGAGCTGGCTCATCACCGAAGGCCTCGGCGCCTACATGCTGGCGACCTGGATCGCCAGCGGCGGCCCGGGCAGGCACCGCGCCCGCCACCCCGGAGAGGTTCCGACTCCGGTGATCATCGGTCACGCCGGGCTCGCGTTCACCGGATTCGGCGTGTGGCTGGGCTTCGCCGCGACCGGCGCGAGGCCACTGCCCTGGCTGGCGCTCGCCTTCCTCACCCCCGCGATCGGGCTCGGGATCTCCACCGTGACCGTCTGGACGCCCTACCCGGCGCGCCGTGGCATCCGCGGCGCGCCTGCGGGCGGAACCGCGTCGCCGCGGACCCGGCCCCGGCCGGCGGGGCCGGCGGGCACGGCGCCGGCCGACCGCGCCTCCGGCCAACCGCTTCCGGGGCCGGCCGGCCGCCCCGCCGCGGACCCGCCCTCCGGGCACGGGCGGGACGGCGAGGTCAACGTGCCCGCGGAGCGGGACGGGCTGGCACCCGGCGACTGGCCGTCGGGCATGATGACCTACGAGATGCTCACCCGGGCGCTTGCCGACCAGGAACTCACCGGCAGGCTGGTCGACGACCTGCTCGCCCGGATGCTCGCCGAGCCCGAGCCGCCGCCCCGCCAGCGGGCCTGGAACATCGCCCCGCTCGTGGCCGCCGGGCACGGGCTCAGCGCGTTCATCACGTTCCTGCTCGCGCTGCTGGCGGCGATCGCCGCGTCCTGACCGCGCCGGGCCGCGGGCGTGCGGCCGGTCGAAACGGACTCCGGACCCCGCCCCGGGCGGGACAGGCGGGACGCCAGTTGTGATTCGAGTCACAGAATCGGATATCTCGGGCATGATCGCGCCGCGGCGTGCGTTCACGATGAGTAACCGATAGCACCCAGGCGTGTGATGGTTGCCCCCCGCAACGCGGCGCCCTGACCCGCGTCACATCCGCGCATCACTGCCGCCCCGGTGCAGCTGGTCGGCCGGCAGTGTCCTGGGTCCCGCCGAGCGCTCCCACGCGCCCGACCCCGAGGTTCGATCTTGCCCCCCCGAATCCCTGATGCAGCACGATCCGTCCTTACCAATTTCAACCGATTCATCCGTACCCGCCCTTCCCGGCTCACGCTGGGAGTGGCCGCCGCGACGATCCTGACCGGAGCGACCGTGGCGACCGGGATGGCGGCCACAGGTCACACCGCCACGGCGGCGGCCCTCGGCCCGGCCGCCCGGGTGGCGGCTGCCAGCCACGGCCGCGGCGCGGGCCGGGTGCCCGCCGCAGGCTCGGCGGGCCGGCCGCCCGCGCGGCGCGGCCGGGGGCACCAGCCCCAGCCGGTGAACGCGCCGTCGCACGGCCCGGACCATGGCTCACGGCCCGGCCCGGCTGGGGCTGCCGGCCGCGCGCCGCAGCGCGGCCAGGCTCCGCGGCCCGCCGGCGCAGGCTCACGGAGCGCCGGGCACCCGGGCCGGCCGGGCGCGGCGCTTCCGGCCCTGGCCTCAGGTCATCGCGCCGGGCCGGGACGGGTGGCGCCGGCCGGCCGGCCGGGTGCCATCCGCCGCCACCCGGCGGCCCGGCCCCGGCGGCCGTACCTGATCTACGACTCCGTGACGCCGGGGGCGATCCCCGGCCACCACGTGATCGCCACCTACGCGACCGGAGGCTACGCGGTCTCGCCCTCGCAGGTCGCCGGCCGGAACGTGCTGTGGATCGACACCACCGGCACCGACTACCACGCGTCGATCCTGGATGTCGAGCCCGGTGATGCCACGCCGGCCCAGGCGGCCGTCTGGGCGAGGCAGCGGTTGTCCGCCTACCCGCACGCGCTGGCCCGCATCTACACGATGCTCTCGCAGTGGCCTGCGGTGAAGGCGTCGATCGCCACCCTCCCGGCGTGGATGCGCGCCCGCGTCCGCTACTGGATCGCCGACCCGACCGGCGTTCCGCACGTCGTGCCGGGGTCCGCTGCCACCCAGTGGTACTGGGGCTCGAACTATGACATCTCGACCGCGACCCCGCGGTTCTGAACGGCGCGCAGCCCGCCCGCTCCTCCCCGCCTTCGGCGGGGGAGCGCTCAGCCGGGACCGCCCCCGCAGGCGGTGCCTGGCCGGCGCGGCGGCCGCCCGGCTGTGCAGTCTGCGGATGCGCTCATGGCGAGGCCGGGTAGCGGTCTGGGCGGCGGCGGCGATGCTGGCCGCGGTGGTCGGCATCTCGCGCATATACCTGGGCGTGCACTGGGCCAGCGACGTCATCGGCGGCTGGGTCTACCGGGCCTGGTACTTGCGGGCCTGGTAGTGGTCCAGCCCGGTCTGGTTCTTGGCCCCGGCGGGGCAGTCCCCGGCCGCCCAGCGGGCCCCGGCGGCGGCGGCGAGCTCGGCCAGGGTGGTCCCGGGCGGGGCGAAGCAGCGGGAGAACGCCAGCTCAAGGCCGCCCTTCTCGCCCGGCGCCAGGGACCGGCGGATCAGCAGCTGATGGCCGGGGGCGGCGGTGCCGGCCAGCGCCCAGTCATGCAGCCGCGGCCCCTTCGAGCCGTCGGCGCAGGACAGCCGCTGCCAGCGCGGGCCGGCACGAGCGCGGCGAGCGCGTCCGCGCGGAACGGCCCCGCCGGGACGCCGGCCGGCTCGCCGCACGCGACGGCCATCACGGAGCAGATGCCTTCTTCCTCCAGCCAGGACCGCGGGCCCGGGTTGCCGCCGTACACCTCGTCGCCCGCGACCCAGCCGGACGGCACGCCCGCCGCCACGGCCCGGGCGATCATCTTCCGCGCCAGCTCCGGCTTGGCCGCGAACCCCACGTCACCGCCGGTCCCCGCCGCCCGGCACCGGCCCCGGCCGCCGGCCCGCTTGTCCGGCAGGTACAGCTCCCGGCCGGTCAGCGCCCGGCTCCCGGCCGGCGCGGCGCACGACAGGAACACCCCCACCTGGCAGTTCTCCACCCGGCCCGCCGTGCCCGTGCACATCCGGGCCACGCCGGCCGGCATCTCCCCCTCCTTCACGAACCCCGCCTCGCCGGCCGCCAGCACCGCGCCCGGATCCCCCAGGTGCCGGGCCACGTAACGCGACAGGGCGTCCCGGCAGGCATCCTCGCCCCACGGCGAGAAGCTCAGCAGCCGCTGCGGCCCGTCCGGCGAGGCGCCCCCGGCCAGCTCCGCCAGCATCCACCCGTTCCTCCGCTCAGACCGCGACAGCAGCCCCAGCAGGAACGCCCGCCCGCGCCACCGCACCACCACGCTCCCGAACCCGCCCGCGACCCGCGCGAACAGCTCATCAAAAGACTCCGGCCACGCGGCATGCGCCTCAGCACCCCCGCACCCGCGCCTCACCCGCGACAGGCAGCAAGCACCGATCCCGGCCGGCCAGGACGATCAGATCACGCAGCCACGCCCACCAATATCACGGCACGCTGCTGTAGTAATAGACCTGTGAGCCAGGAACGGTGGCCGTCCCGGAATCCGCGCCAGGCGCGAACATATCGGCAGGCACAAAAGTCATTAGCGGCGCGATGGGGGGTGGAGAAGTACACCAAGGAGCAAGCCGCCCAGCCAGCCCACCTGCCCGCTGGCCCACCGCCACGCCCACGGATCTGCGTACCTAGCGGTTACGGGCCAGGGACGAGCCTGACCGTAGCCACGCGCTGGTGGCCCGTTACGATCGAAAGCATGACTCCCCGTTCACGTTTCACCCTGGACGAGGCCCGCGCTGCCGGCCAGCGGATCGGTGTGGACTGGGACTCCGCGCCGTATGACCTGGAGCAGTTCCGGATGGGGATGGACGTCGAACTCGAGCATGGCACGCGCGACCCGCAGACCAACGTCACCGACGATGACGTGATCATGACGGCCAAGATCGCGCGAGCCCACCTCAATGAGTTTCCCGACTACTACACCCGCCTTGCCAAGATGGAGGCCGAGGCCGAGGCGGGCGGTGCCGGCCAGGACGGGTAAGCCTCGCGTCGCGGCCCGCGACCCGCGAGGACCCTTCCCGTGGCCAGCGCATTCCAGCGTCACCCCCGGGATGAGCGCTGTTCAGTGGCCTTAGTCGTGGGCAATCATGACGAACGGCCCCGCTCTCGCGCTGTGCAAGGTGATCACCGTGAAGGCGTGCATTCTGGCGCTGGGATCTACTGCCTCGTGGTCGGGATGCTCATCGCTGCGGGGATGGCCGGCCTGGCGCTAGCGGGGCTGGGCATGCTGCTCTACACGGTGATCGCCAGCCCCGGGTACTTCATCGCCCGCCACCAGCGGGCCCCGGCCGTCATGTTTGCCGTCCTGGCTGTCCTCACGGCCGCGGCGACGGTGGGTCTTCTGGCGACGTGACACCACCAGCTGGGACGGGCCGTCCGGTCCGGCGAACGGGGACGTATGCACCTATCCCGGCGGCCGGGCTCCGCCGATCCTGACTGCAGGGTGCTCGGCGGCGGAGGCGGTGGAGCCGTGACTGACGCGGCGGTGGTGGCCAGTGCCGAGGCGCTGACCAAGCGGTATGGACGGGTGCTGGCGCTGGACCGGCTGACGCTGGAGATGCGGGCCGGTGAAGTGCTGGGCTTCCTGGGCCCGAACGGGGCGGGCAAGACGACAACGCTACGGCTGCTGATGGGATACCTGCGGCCAACGGCCGGCTCCGCGCGGGTGCTGGGCCTGGATGCCTGGACGGACCGGGTGGCGGTGCATGCCCGGACCGGGTATCTGCCAGGTGATGTCCGGCTGTGGCCACGGCTGACGGCGCGGGAGGCGGTGGGGCACGTAGCACGGTTGCGCGGGCTTGACCATGACCGCGGTGTCCCCGACCTGGCCAAGCGGCTTGATGTTGAGCTGGACCGGCCGTTCCGCGAGCTGTCAAAGGGGAACCGGCAGAAGGCCGGGCTGCTGCTCGCCTTGCTCGGCGACCCGAGACTGCTGCTGCTGGATGAGCCCACCAGCGGGCTGGACCCGCTGGTCCAGCAGGAGTTCCATCACATTCTGCGGGAACGGGCGGAAGCGGGGACGGCGGTGATGCTGTCCTCCCATGTGCTGTCGGAGGTCGAGCACGTCGCCGACCGGGTGGCGATCATCCGTTCCGGGCGGCTGCTGATGACCGAGAGCCTGGCCAGCCTGCGCGAGAACGCCCGGCACACGGTCGAGGTCCGGTTCGCCTCCCCGCCGCCACCGGGAACGTTCGCCAGTATCCCGGGCATCACCGACGTGCGCCTGGACGGGCCAGTACTGCGGTGCACCATGCAGGGAGTCGTGGATCCGCTGGTCAAAGCCCTCGCCCGCTATCGGGTGCTGGACCTCAACTCCCATGAGGCGGACCTGGAGGAAACCTTCCTGGCCCTGTACGGACAGGAGGACCGGCGATGAGCACGGCGATCGCCAGCCGCGGCGAGATTACGCGGCAGATGCTGCGCGGGGGACGGCGCGCCCTGGCGGCATGGGCGAGCGCGTTCGCGGCGCTGATCGCGCTGTACGCGGTGATCTGGCCGTCGATCCGCGGCAACGCCCGCTGGCAGGAACTGTTCAGCACCCTGCCGCAGACCTACCGGGCGATCTTCACCGCCAGCGGCCAGCTTGACCTGGGCACCCCGGCCGGCTACCTGGGGATCGAGCTGATGGGCTTCCTCGGCCCTGCCCTGATCGCGGCCTACGCGATCAGCACCGGTGCGGCGGCGATCGCCGGCGAGGAGGGCCAGGGCGGCCTGGAGGTCACCTTGTCGGCGCCGGTGGCCCGCGGCCAGGTGCTCGCCGAACGCACTGCCGCCCTGGTGATCGACCTGGCGGTGGTGGCAATCACCGCCGGGCTCGCGCTGTGGGTGTTCTCCCTCGCCTTCGGCATGCACCTGGGTGTGGCCGCGATCGCAGCCGCAGCGGCCGCGCTGGGCATCTTCGGTTTCTTCACCGGCGCGGTCGCCATCGCCGTGGGCGCCGCGACCGGCAGCACGGCCCTGGCCCGCGGCCTGGCCGCACTGGTGGCCGTCGCCAGCTACCTGATCAACGCACTGGCCCAGGTCACTACCACGGTCAAGCCCACGCGGCCCCTCTCCCCCTTCTACCTGCTGTTCGGCAACGAGCCGCTCCAGCACGGTCTGCGCAGCGCCGGCGCTCTCGGCGTGCTGGCGGTCAGCCTCGCCCTGGTGGCCGCCGGGGGCGTCGTGTTCGCGCGTCGCGACCTTGCCTGACACGGGCGGTATGTGGGCCGCGCGAGGGTCCTGGAGCGGCACGACGGCTGGGTACTCCGGCTGGTGCTGGTGTTCACTGGCCACGGAAGGATGGAGAGTTCGTGTCGGCCAACAGCGGCGACGCCGCGGCACGTGGCGAGACGACGTTTCCGCTGCCACGCCTGACGCTCGCGTGTGAGCTGAATCCGGGCCGGCTCGCGGAACTGTTCGCTGACCCGCGCGTCATCGATGACCTGCTGGCGCTGGGTGCGCGGGTGGCGCTGATGTGCTCGGATTTGAGCGATGAGCGCGCGGGCGTGGTGAGGCGGCTGAACGAGGCTGGTGTCGCGGTGGCGGGGCCTGATCGGCCGGTCGCTGGAGGAAGTGTTCGACTTCGTCGCCGACTCGCGCAACGAGCCGACTTTCAACCCGGCGATGGCTGGCATGGAACTGCTCACCCCGCTGCCTATCGGGCTCGGGACCCGGTTCCGTGCACGCATGGGCAGGGCGGGCACGCTGATGCTGGTGGAGCTGACCGAGTTCGACCGGCCGCACCGGCTCGGCTCGCACAGCGGGCCAAGCACCGCATCCAGCCCCTCGGGCGCACCTGCCAGTCCCAGCCCATGACCGTGATGGCCGTCGGCGGCAAAGGTCAGCGCCCCGGAGGTTTGCGCAGCGGCTTGTGTCCAACTACCGCCAGTATCGGCTTGAGGGCATCGGTCGCATCGCGGACCGCCTTGGCCGACCTGCCATCGAGCCCATCGCGCAGCCAGTCGTCGCAGGCGTGTTGCACGGTGTAGAGAGCGGACGGCCTGACTCCCTCGTTGAGTTCCCCATGCACCTGCCTGAGCCTTTCCTTGACCTCAGTCTTGGTGCGTCCTTAGACCTTCTTCCGGATCCGCTTGCCCTCCGGGTCGAAGCCCAGCGAGACCACGCCAAGCCATCGGCCAGGACAGTGCCGGTGCTTCAGGGTGTCCCGGCACGAGCCCCTGTGGTCGAAGTAGATCGAATCCTCGCCCAGAGCCCGCCCGCTTGGTCTCCGTCATGTCCCGGAAGCGTGACAGGTGGCTCCCCTGGTGGCTCCCCTGTTCAAAGTTGCGAAGCAACTCAATTTCTATGAGCTGGACTTTCTTGGTCGGGATGGCGGGATTCGAACCCGCGGCCTCCTGCTCCCAAAGCAGGCGCGCTCACCAAGCTGCGCCACATCCCGTGGGCACGGCAAGCTTACCCCGCCGGGGCGGCGGGTCCCGGCGCACCGGCGGGCGGACGGTCGCGGGCCGCCACGCCGGCCGGTACGCTACGGCAAGGCGGCGTCGCCGCGCGGGCGTAGCTCAATGGCAGAGCTCCAGCCTTCCAAGCTGGTGGTGCGGGTTCGATTCCCGTCGCCCGCTCCGAGGGTGAAGGCCCAGGTCAGGACGTGTGCCCCGAGCCTGGGCCTTCGTGGCCTCGCGGTTGTTCGGGCCGTCGTGCCATTGGCGTGCCACTAGCTGGCCGCGCCATCAGGTCACGCAGCCCGGCACCGCTGTTCGCGGCAAACTGGTTGCCGGTGTGGCGAAGGTCGTGGAAGTGCAGTCCCGGCATGCCGATCGCCTCGACCGCGTGCGGCCACCCGGCCAGCTTGCGGAAGTTGCCGCGCCTGATCGGCCCGCCCATGACGCCGGGGAACACCAGCGCGCCCGGGTCGTCCTGGACGTACGCCGCCAGGTGGCGTCGCAGGTCCGGGATGATCGCGGCCGGGATGCCGACGATGCGCCGCCCCGCCTTCGACTTCGGCGGGCCGAGCACCAGTGGCCCAGTAGAGCGCTCCACGTACACGGCCCGGATACGCACGGTGCGCGCTTGCAGGTCGACGTCCGCCCGGCGCAGCGCGGTGACTTCGCCCCAGGGCAGGCTGGCGAAGGTGGCGAGCAGCACCAGCGCGCGGAACCGCTGGTCTCGCGTGTTGTCGGCGCGGCCGGCGCCGGCCATCTTCCACAGTGCTTGCTCTGCCTCCGCCCGGGTGGGGTAGCGCTCCGGTGAGGTCCGCATGCCGCCGTCCCGGCCGAACCCGAGCCGGTACCCGTCCGGCGTCTTGCGGATGTTCCCGACCGGCCGCATGCCGACCCGGTCGGCCAGGTCGAAGACCTGGCGGACGGTCAGGACAGGCCGCTCTGCGGCGCGCTCGTCACCGGCGCCCTGGGCAACACTGCTGGCCACATAGGTGAGCGACAGGGGGTCGGCTTCCCAAGCTGGTGGTGCGGGTTCGATTCCCGTCGCCCGCTCCGAGGGCCGGGCCGGCGCCGCCCGGGCCTGCCGCCGGGGGCCGGCGGTCAGCCCGCGTACTTCGCGACCAGGTCACCGACGCGCGGGAGGGCGGCCTCGATGTGGTGCGCCGCGTTGCCGCGGACGGCGCGGTATGCCTTGACGATCACCGGCCGCCCCGACTTCTCGGCCTCGGCGTCGGTGACCGCGAGCATCGCCTGGGCCACCTCGTCGCCGCGCTTGACGAGGTACTCGCCGAAACCCGGTCCGCCGCTGGCGCCGAAGTCCTGCCAGAACGGCTCGAGCGCGGCCACGAACTGGGGAAGCAGGTCCGCCACCCGGCCGCGGTAGTAGCCGGGGGCGAAGCTGGTCACCGTCTTGAAGGCGACCTTGATCGCGGCGCCGGACGCGCCGCTCTTGTCCCCGACCTCCTGCTCGATCAGCGCGCAGCAGTCGGCGATGACGCTGGGCGTGACCTCCGGCGCGAGCAGGATCTCCCCGAGGGTGGCGGAAACGGGCATGCTGCACTCCTTGAACGGCAAAAGGGCTTCCCCGCGACCGCGAGAGCGGGGCTGCGCCGAATCCTGGCGCATCGGGCGCCGCAGCGCAACACGGGCAGCGCGGGTGGCGGAGCCCCCCAGGGCGTCTGATCCTCCGTCGTGTGGGCGTCGCTGACCAGCGTCGCGTCCTAGCCGCGGGCCAGGGCGCCGTGCAGCGCCGAGCGGATGCACGCATCGGTCTGCGCCCCGACGACGACGAGCTGGCCGGCGCGCAGGCCGGCCAGCACCGCCTCGAGGCGCTCGTGCGCCCCGGCGCCCACGCCGTTCTGGACGTCCACGACCAGCAGCGCGGTGTTCGGCCTGCCTACGCGTGTGGTCGCTGGCTCACCTGCCCGCGTCCGGGACCGTTCCCCCGCCATGCGCCGGCCGCCCGGCGGCGCCCGCCGCGGGCATTCCAGCGACCGCCGGCCGGGCCAGGCGGCAGGCCACGTGCGGCCGGAGCGGATGGCCCTCGGGGATCCGCGGATGGGCGAACCGGGCCGCCTCGGCCATGCCGAGCCGCCGCATGACGGCCCGGGACGGCTCGTTGAGCATCGCGGTCATCGACCAGACCTCGGCGAGGCCGGCGCCGCCGAAGGCGACGGAGAGCGCGGCGCGCGCCGCCTCGGTGGCGTACCCGCGGTGCCAGGCGTGCCTGGCCAGCCGCCAGGCGATCTCGACGCCACCCGCCCCGGGGACTCCGGCCGGCATCGGGTTCAGCCCGGTGAAGCCGATGAACCGGCCGTCCGCGCGGACCTCGAGCGCCCACAGCCCGTATCCCTGCTCTTCGAAGAGCGCCTCGATCCGGTCGGCCAGCGCGTCGCTCTCCGCCCGGCTGAGCGCCGCCGGGAAGTACCGCATGGTCTCCCGGTCGCCGTTCAGCGCCGCGAACGGCCCCCGGTCCGATTCCCGCCAGCGCCGCAGGATCAGCCGCTGCGTCGTGATCTCGTCGAACCGCTGTCCCCGGGCCATCGCCACTCCCCCGCCTGGTGGCTGCACGCCACCGGGCCAGCATCGAAGGCCGGCCGCGTTCTGTCAACCGGGCCGCCTGCCCATGGCCGCGCCGCCGTGGCGGACCGGCCTGCGTGACTCCCGCGCTGCTGCCCGCTGCTTCCGGCGGCGCCGCGCGGCGTCCCCGGCCGGCGCTAGAGTCGTGCGCGTGAGCATCGGCAAGCGCGCGCAGCAGGTCCAGGATGTGCTCCGGGCACGCGGCCTGGACCTCACGGTCATCGAGCTTCCCGCCTCGACCCGCACCGCGGCGGAGGCCGCGGCGGCGCTCGGCTGCGACCAGGCGCAGATCGTCAAGTCGCTGGTCTTCCGCAACGCCGAGACCGGCGATCCCGTGATCGTGCTGGCCAGCGGGGCCAACCGGGTCGACGAGCGGGTGCTCGCGCGGCTGGTCGGGGCGCAGGTCGCCAAGGCCGACGCGGACTACGTCAAGCGGGTCACCGGCTACGCGATCGGCGGCGTGCCGCCGGTCGGCCACCGGGACGGCACGGCGCTGATCGTTGACGAGGACCTGCTGAAGTACGACCGGACCTGGGCCGCGGCGGGCACGCCGCACGCCGTGTTCGAGATTCCCGGCCCGATCACCGGCATCCTTCCCGAGCACACGGTCGCCGCGATCTCCTGACGCGGCGGCGCGCCAGGGGGCGCGACCTCGCGGCGCGGCACGCGGGCTTTCCTACAGGCGCACCGTGAACCACCTGGTGGCCAGCCCGACCCCGCCGCGCCAGATCTCGAAGCCCGCCTCGACGCTCACCATCCACCAGCTCCGCCTGACCAGCCCGGCGCGCTCCGCGGCCTTGATGAACGGCAGCACGTCGAGGTTCCTCACGCGCTTCGCCGAGCGGACCATGCGGAACTGGATGTAGTTCCACCGCTTGCCGTGCCTGGCGGCCACCCAGTGGGCCAGGTGGTAGCGGCGGCCGCCGACCGTGACCACGGGCCAGGCGTTCGGCGGGAATCCGCGCGAGTTGAGCCAGATCATCAGCTCCGCGCCGCCGCTCTGCCCGGAGGTGCTGCGCCTCCTGTCGAGCCAGATGTCGTACCCGGCGCTCCAGTGGCCGGAGGCGGACTGGACGGTGGACCACGAGGTCACCAGCGTCCTGATCCGGTCCACCCGCCTCGGCAGGCCGCTGCGCGGCGAGCAGACTCCCCAGCTGCACCCGAGGAAGATGTTCGGATAGGCGACCGGCTCGGCCGGGTTCCCGTGGGCGCCGGACTTCGAGATCCTGAAGTCCGGCAGGTCATCCACGTTCACGAGGCACTCGCTGCGGTGGCCGAACGTGTCGTTCCTGACCACGTACCGCGGCCCGCGCCCCGCCGCCGTCGTCAGGTGCTGGAACGGCCTGCACAGCACGCGCTCGTGCGACGACGGCGGCCTCGCCTGCGCCGAGGCGACCGCGGCCACCGTGGCTCCCAGAGCCGCCGCCGACACCACCTTGAGCAGCCCCCCGGCCATGTCCCTCCCCTCCTGCGCCGGCCACCATCTTCGCCAAGATGACTGCGGGCCCGCGCGCCGACACGCTCCGGGCGCGCGCATCCCCCCGGGGTTTCACGAGCCGGGCAGCCCGCGGACGAATGCGAACAGCTGGCCGGGCACCGCCGTCCGGCCGGCCAGATTCAGCCTGGCCAGCCGCAGCTGATCCGCGGGAGCGTGGCTGAGAGCGTCGACGGCCAGCACGAACGGGCTGCGGAAGTTGCTGTCCGCGGCGCTGATCCACGGGCACCAGGAGCCGGCCGCGCGGCACGGTCCCGTCCCGCTGGCCCGGTCCGCGATCCAGAGCGTGCGGGCGTCCTGGCCGCAGGGCCGCAGGGTGACGTTCTCGCCGTCCTGACCGCGCACCGCCACGCCGACGCACAGGTCGGTCTGGTTGCCGAACGGGGTCCAGGCCAGCTCGAAGACCCAGTCGTCCCACTCGCGCCGGCACAGGTAGGAGGCGGGCGGGAACATGTCATGGCTGTCCGTGCCGCAGAACTGCCAGACCCGCGCCGTCAGCGAGACCGAGAACTCACCGCTCGGGTGCGTGATGCCCTTGAACAGCATGTCGATCTTCCGTCCCACCCGGCCGCTGGCCATCGACTGGACGGGCAGGTCGGCGTTCATCGTCATCCGGTCGCCGAGCGCGAGGCTGGCCAGGGTCAGGCAGTCCGGGCCGCAGGACGCCACGCTCCGTGACCAGGCCGGGCCGGCCACGGCCGCCCGGCCCGCCGCCGCGTGCCCCTCCTGATGCCGGGCGGCCCACGGCGGGTCCGCGTGCGCGCGCCCGGCCGCGTGAACCGCGGCGGCCAGCCCGCGCGGGCCTGCGAGCAGCACGGCGCCGAGCGCGGCCACCGTCAGGGCGGCGCCCGCCAGGGCGGCCGCCCGCCGGACCGGTCGCGATGATCCTGCGCGCATCCTCAGCTCCTTCAGCCCGCGGCGAGCGCCGCGATCCGCACGTCTGATCACACGATGTTAGCCATTGATATCTGTACGTAGTCGCAGCTCCGCCAAATCGGCTTGCGAAAGGCCGCGTGACGGCGCCGGCCGGGCGCGGCGCGAGGGGCCGCGAGACGGGAACGGCCCCTCCCCGGCGCGCCGGGGAGGGGCCGTCGCCGCGGGCCGGCGGGCCCAGCGGCTTAGGTCACGGCGTGGCGCCGAGGTAGAACGCGAACTGCTGGTCGTTCCGGGCGACGCCGCCCACCAGGTTCACGTTCTCGATCCTCAGCTGGTTGACCGGGCGCTGGGTGCCCGCGTCGAGGGTGAGCACGAGCGGGTGGCTGAACTTGGTGTCGCCGCCGTTGATCCACGGGCAGAAGTTGGCCGGGCCCCCGGGAGCCACCGGGATCGTGCTCGGCGTCCGGCAGTCACCGCCGTAGCCGAGCACGCGGTCGGCGATCCAGACCGTGTTGGCGCTGACCCCGCAGGGCTGGAGCGTGACGTTCTCGCCGTCGTACGGCGCCATCGTCGTGTCCACGCCGGCGCACAGGCCCGACTCGTTCCCGTACGGCGACCAGTCGGCCTCGATCACCCAGAACCCCGGGTAGTGGAGGCAGACGTAGGAGGTCGGCGAGAAGAAGTCGTTCGCGGACCCGCCGCACAGCTGATACACCCGGGCGACGATGTCGGTCATGAAGTCGCCGTTCGGGCGGGTGTTCGAGGCGAAGTGCATGTTGACCTTCTGGCCGACCCTGCCGTCGGCGATGCTGCCGGTGTCGCCGGGCACGTAGGCGTTCGCGGTCGTCCCTGAGCCGAGCACGTCGCTGAACAGGTTGAAGCAGAAGAGCAGCAGGCTCGGATCCTGGCTCGCCGCGCACTGCGGCGTGCCCGCCCTCGCCTGGGTGGACGCGCTCGCCGTGCCCGCGCCGGCCACGCCCAGGCCGATCGCGAGCGTGGCCGCCGCCGTAGCCGCGTAGAACGCCCGCGTGAAGCGCTTGCGCATAACGTGTTCCTTCCTGTCGATGCCGCCGCTGCGATCCGGTGGCTTGGGCGGTCAAGCCACCCGGACTGCGGCTCAAGAACCATGGCTGGCACAGGTAGCGCTCGGTGATCCCGCCCTGCCAGTTCACTACGCGACGTTACCACGAAGCTGCGCAGCGTAATCAGAATCCAGGCGCGATTCCCCCGCTGATCTTCGGCATCAACAAACCGCCTCGTTCCGTTCCTGGTCATTCATCCCGCCGCAGTCACGGCGACCCGGCGCAGCCGGCGCGCCCGCCGGGCCGCCGGGCGCCGGCGGGCACGCACGCCCGGGGCCGCTGCCGTACCGTGGATGCCTGCCGTGCCGTGCCCGGGCGGGTGAGGTCTGCCGCCGCCGGGGGCAGCGCCAGGAGAGGAACCGCGACAGTGACCGACGCAGTGCCCCCCGAGATCCGCAGCCGGCTGGACGACCCGTTCCGCGAACTGGCCGGCCCGCTCGCGGGGGCGCGCAGGCTGAGCTTCACCGTGGCCGCCTCGGAGCGGATCTCCCCGGCGGTCCACGAGGTGATGCTCACCGCGCCCGAGCTCGACGGCTTCGGCTACCAGCCGGGCCAGGACGTGATGCTGCTCGTGGCGGCCGAGGGCGCCCGGCCGGTCCGGCGCCGCTACACGATCCGATCGCTGGACCGCGGCGCGCCCGCCCTCAGGCTGCACATCGTCCGGCACGCCGGCGGCCCCGGCGAGCGCTGGGTGAGATCGGCGCGGCCCGGCGACCGGATCGAGGGCATCGGCCCGCGCGGGAAGATCACGATCTCGCCCGGAGCCGACTGGCACCTGTTCCTGGGCGATGAGTCCGCGATGCCGGCGATCTTCGCGATGACCGAGGCACTCCCCGGGGACGCGGACGCCACCCTGGTGATCGAGGTGCCCGGCCCGGCAGACGAGCAGGAGCTGCTGGCGCCGGCCCGCACCAGGGTGAGCTGGCTGCACCGGCTCGGCCGCCCGGCCGGGGACCGCGCCCTGCTGACCGCCGAAGCCGCCGAGGTCGAGCTGCCACCCGGAGCCGGGCACGCCTACGTGCTCGGCGAGGCGCGCGTGGTCCTCGCCGTGCGGGAGGTCCTGGCCGCGCGCGGCCTGCCGCCGGGCCAGATCTCGGCGAAGGCGTACTGGGGCCGCGGCAGGGCCAACGCCGGTCACGGCGAGCCACCGCGGGATGCCTGACCCTTGCCGGGACCTGGTGCCGCCCGGGCGCCGGCCCGGTGGCACCAAGGAAGTCCATTCCCTCCCGCCGGGAGAGCGAATGTTTCATACTGATCGGGACGGTTCAGGGGCAATGCTGGAGGGGAGTCCCCCACGTGGTGTCGGCAGCGGCGGCCGAGATGTCGGCCGTCCTCTCCAGCGCCTCGGCGCAGACGCTGACACTGGGGATCGACCGGGGCGGCCGGGTCGTTCAGCATGACCGCAGCGCCGCGGACGTCCTCGCCGCGGGCGGCGACGGGCTGCTCGGCGCCGGCCTGGGCGCTCTGATCGCCGGGCCCGGCGACCCGGACGAGCTGGTCCGGGGCATCATCGACGCCGCGAGCGCGGACCGGGACAGCACCTCCGTGCTGACCATCCGCACCACCAGCCGGGCCACCGTCGACGCCGTGGCGACGATCGTGCCGGTCCGCTCGCTCGGCACCGGGCTGCTCGCGCAGGTGACGCTCCGCGTCCCCGCTCCCGCCGCCGAGCGCTTCATCGACCCGGCCCTGATGCGCCACGCCCTGCTCGACGGCGCGGTGCGGCGGATCGGAGGCGCGCTCGACATCGAGCAGATGGCCCCCGAGCTGGTCAACATCCTCGTCCCGCACTTCTGCAACTCGGCGGGCCTGCTCATGCTGGAGAGCATCGTGGCCGACGCCGAGCAGCCCCAGTCGCCTCCCAGCGGCCTGCACCTGGTCCGCCGCCTGGCGGTCGCCCACGACGACGCCGACCCGGGCTGGGACGCCGCGTTCCCCGTGGGAGAGATCCTGCGCTACCCGCCGGGCACCCCTTACACGCGGTGCCTGGACGGCGCGAAGCCGGTGAGCGAGGTGCTGGACGACGCCGCGGCAGCCGGCCTGGCGGCGGCGTGGTCGCGCGCGCCGGTGGCCCGGCTGCTCGCCGGGGCGTCGCTGCTGCTGCTGCCCATGATCGCCGGCGAGACGCTGCTCGGCTTCTTCGCCTGCGCCCGCCGGCTCGGCTTCCACCGCTTCGACGCCTACGACGTCGAGATCGGCATGGAGTTCGCCCGCCGCGCCGCGCTGTTCGTCGACAGCGCGCGCCGGTACAGCAGGGAGCGGGCCACGGCGCTGACCCTCCAGCGCAGCATGCTGCCGACCGGCCTGTCCACGCCGGCCTCCGTCGAGGTCCGCCACCGGTACCTGCCGGGCAGCAAGCTGATCGAGGTCGGCGGTGACTGGTACGAGTCGATCGCGCTGCCGGGCGGCCGGGTCGCGCTGGTCGTGGGCGACGTGGCGGGCCACGGCGTGCGCGCGGCCGTGACGATGGGCCGGCTCCGCACCGCGATCAAGACGCTGACCATGCTCGAGCTGCCCGCGGCGGAGACCCTGCAGCGCCTCGACGACCTCATGCACGAGCTCGGCGAGGTCGAGCCGCACTTCGCGACCTGCGTGTTCGCGATCTACGACACCGTGGACGGCACGTGCGAGGTCGCCTGCGCCGGCCACCTGCCGCCGCTGCTCGTCGCGCCCGGCAAGGCCGGGGAGTTCCTCGACGTCTCGCCGGCCCCGCCGCTCGGGATCGGGGCGAGCCCGATCCGCAGCCGCACGCTCACGGTCGAAGATGGCAGCCTGCTGGTGATGTACACCGACGGGCTCGTGGAACGGCGGACCGAGGACATCGACACCGGCCTGCGGGGCCTGCGCGAGATGTTCACGCCCGGAGCGTCCGAGCGCCCGCTGGATGACCTGTGCCGCGACGCCCTGGCCAGGGCCGGCGTCTACGACGACCACCAGCGGGACGACATCGCGCTGCTGATCGCCCGGCTGAGCAGGATCGACCAGGAGCGGCAGGTCGCGTGGAACCTCGCCGCCAAGCTCACCGCCGCCAGGCGGGCGCGGTCGCTGATCCGCCGCCCGCTGCGCAGGTGGGGGCTGGCGGACGTCATTCCCACCGCGGAGCTGGCGGTCTCCGAGCTGGTAACCAACGCGGTCAGGTACGCGCAGGGCAGGATCGGGCTGCGCCTGGTGCTGGAGGGCGGGCTGTTCTGCGAGGTGCTCGACGACTCCGCCGCGCTGCCGAGGCTGCGCCACGCCGGCGAGGATGACGAGCGCGGCAGGGGCCTTCAGGTGGTGAGCCAGATCGCTCAGCGCTGGGGGACCCGCCGCACCGCCACCGGCAAGGTGGTGTGGTGCGAGCTGGCCGTGCCCGGCGCGCCCGGCTGCGGCTGAGCCCCCCGCGGGCGCGCCTCGGCAGCCCCGCGCCGCGGCGGCCAGCCGCTCGCGGCTTCCGGGCATCCCCTCTGACCTGGGCCTGGCCGCGCCAGGTCACGCAGCGCGCGGACAGCCAAACAACAAGTAGCCGTAATGTCTTCCTAAGCTTGACGGGTTTATGCTTCAATAGTCGCGATTATGATCGTTCGTGGATCTTGCCTGGTCCGTGGACGATCGTGGGGAGGAATCGGTCGATATGAGCACCAGCCGGCAGGCACCAGAGTTCACCAGGCTCCTCACCCCGGCCGAGGTCGCCGCGATGTTCCGCGTGGATCCCAAGACCGTCACCAGGTGGGCCAAGGACGGCAAGCTCACGTCCGTCCGCACGCTGGGGGGCCACCGCCGGTACCCGGAGGCCGAGGTCCGGGCGCTGCTCGACCAGATCAGCAACTCATCCCGCCCGTAGCCGGATCCGGCGGCCGGCGTGGCGCCCCGGCCCGGCCCGGAACGCCACGGCGCCCGCGTCCCCGCCGCGCCGCGGGCGCAAATCGCACCGCAGGCCGGCTCGCGCGGGATGCCGCGATCTGGCGCAGCCGGGCCACTGGCGCGCCTGCCACACGCGCCCTGATCGCCTGATCACTGACCTGCCCGCGCTTGCCGGTCGGCGCTCTAGTGGCGCGGGCAGGTGAAGTACTGCGAGCCGGTCCCGTGGCTGTACAGCACCAGGTAATCCCCGCTGAAGGGCACGTGCCAGAGCCCGCTGAACTGCAGCGGCAGGCCGGAGATGGCCGGCCCGAGCGGCAGGCCGTTGAGGCCCAGCAGCTGCGGGTCGGTGACGCACTGGTTGATCTCCACCACCCACACCCGGCTGGCCTGCCGCAGCCTGGCCCTGATCTGGGACAGCGACGCCGAGGTTCCCCACAGCGTCCCCGACGGGATCGCGGCCCGCCTCATGGCGACGTTCGGCAGGGTGCCCAGCCCATACGGGTAGGCGGCGCCGAAGCTGCCCGCGTTGGGGTTCGTGTAGAGCACCACGTCACCCGGGCGCGCCTGGGCCGCCACGACCTGGTCCAGGTACCGGATGTCGTCGTAGTGCCCGTAGGAGGTGCGGTAGGCCAGCTGGGCGGGCAGCCCGGCGACCGCGATCACGGCGAGCGCGACCGGCCCGGCGACCCGGCCGAGCGATGTCACAGCGGCTCCCGCGAGCAGGGCGAGGGCCGGCACGCACATGAGGATGTACCGCGAGGTGTAGACCGGCATGACGACCGAGGCGGCGAGCAGCGCGACCGGCGGCACCACGAGCCACGGCACGCCGAGCTCGATGACCTGCCTGGGCCAGCTGGCCCGGCGCCGCTGCCTGCTCGACTCGGCGCTGACCACGATCGCCACCCCGATCGCCAGGCCGATGGCGGCGGTCACCTCGATCGAGCCGGGCAGCAGGAGCACGGTGTCGCCGCTGCTCGTCGCGTGGTTCACCGCCAGCCAGGCGATCTGCCCCCGCTGCAGCCAGCCGAAGGCCAGCAGCGGGCTCGCCACGGCGACGGCCGCCGCCGCGGCGCACAGCCAGCTGACCACGGTCCGCCGCGCCTCCGGCTCGCCCGCGTGGTGGCGGTAATGGAGCGCGACGGTGATCGCGTGGCCGCCGATCAGCAGCAGGCCGAAGATGTTGACGATGCCGAGGAAGGCGAGGCTGATCCCGTATCCGAACATCCAGCGGCGCCGGCGCGCTGGTGACGCGCCGAGCACGCGGGTCAGCAGGTAGCTCGTGATCGTGGCCATCGCCACGACGAACGCGTAGGGCCGCGCCTCCTGGCCGTACCTGCTGGCCACCGGCAGGAGCGCGAAGACGAGGCCCGCCGCCAGCCCGGCCCGGGGGGAGATCAGGCGGCGGCCGATGGCGGCGACTGCCGCCGCCGTGACCGCGGTGATCAGAGCGGACGGGAACCGGAGGACGAACTCCCCGGCCCCGAACAGGCGGGCGAGCGGCCACATCGTGATGTAGTAGATGCTGTGCACCGCGTCGACGTTGCCGAGCATCCGGATCAGGTCGCCGAACGGGCGGCTGATCGCGGCGACCGTCGCCGCCTCGTCGCGCCAGAACGACGGGACCGTGATGTTCCACAGCGACAACGCGAGCGCCACCGCCGGCGGCAGGTACCTGGCCCAGCGCGGTCCCGGGTCGTAGGGCCGGGCCGCCGCCGGCTCGCCCGGCTCGGCGCGGACGGCGCCCGGCTCGGCGCCGAGCACGCGCCTGAGCCGCCCCGATGTCGCCCCGGCCAGCCCGGATCCGTTGGCCTCGGCGGCCCGGCCCACCCGCACGGGGCCGCTGGGTGATGTCATCTGAACCTAATCCTCCGGAAGGCGGAAGCCAGGCAACGCGGGAACGGGACAGCGCCGGATCGGGCGGCCCTGGAACGCGGCGTGCTAGCACGACCATCGTAGCTACCGACCATACCTGCACACCCTGACCGTGCCCGAGTTCCCGCGCCGCGCGGGTCATGTCGCGCCCCGCAGGTACCTGCCGAGCGCGGATCGGGCGCCGGCCGCGGGGGACAGCCGCCACCGGTCCCCGTCCCCGGGCGGGCCAGGCCCGGCAGGTAGATCACCTCGGGCGGGATGAGCGGCAGGCCGTCCCAGGGAAACGCTCCGGCCAGCGTCAGCCAGATCCTGGTCAGCGGATCCGCCTGGAACAGCCCTCCGGCCTGCCTGATCCAGCCTGCCGCCAAAGCCATGTGGCACGCCTCGGGCGGATCTCCGGCGAGCCGCAGCACGAGATAGGCGAGAACGGTGACCGCCAGGTCGCCGCCCCAGCTTCCGTCCGGCCGCTGTTCTCGCCTGATCAGCGCCGCCGCGACCGCGCGCTGGCCGGCGTCCGCGACGCCGAGGATCTCGCGCAGCACCAGGTACCGCACCGCGACCGGCACGCCGATCGGAGGGTCCTCCTGCCAGGAGCCGTCCGCGCGCTGCATGCCCAGCAGGTCGCGGACCGCCCGCCGCCACGCCAGGCGCGCATGTCCGGCACGGGCACCGGGGGCACTGCCGCTGTCGATCACCCTCATGGCCGGTCCATTATGCCACTTGATTACGGTAGGCATTTGATAGGCAGCTCTATGTAATTGCCATGCCGCGGCGCCGCCGCAACACGCGCGATCTGCGGCGATACCCGTGTAATGCGGCCAATGGCCGAGTAGGCTCACATATCCCTAGCCAGGTCATGAGCAGACAGCGGCACCTGCGCTGCCCGGATCATCGAGGGTCTACGTCATGCTGCGTCGCCGGTCGATCCGCCTGCGGATCCTCATGCTCGTGCTCATCCCCGTGGTCGCGCTGGCGGGGCTGTACGGAGTCGTCCTCGACCTGACCGCCGGGCACCTGATCACGCTCGTGCGGGCCGCGAGACTGCAGCAGGCGCTCGGCAACCCGACCTCGGCGGTGCAGGACGCCCTCGCCGCCGAGCTCGCGACCGCGCTCGAGTACCTGGACAGCCCCGGGCGCCCCGGCGCGCGGGCGGCGCTGGTCGCGCAGGAGCACCGGACCGACGCCGCCATCGCTGCCTACGGCCGGGCGGCCTCGGCCGCCGCGCAGAGCGCGAGCCCGGGTGAACGGAGCGCGCTCAGCGTCTTCGGCGCCGACCTGGCCCATCTGGGCGCGCTGCGCTCATCCGTCCTCGGGCTGCGGGCGGACACCACGGGGACCGCGGGCGCCTACGCCAATGCCATCTCCGACGGCAACAACGTGCTCATCCAGGCGATCCTCCCGCTGGTCACCGACACCTCCTCGGGCATCGAGGCGGTCAACCTGGTCACCCTCAACGCCTCGCTGCAGACGATGGAGGAGGAGTACGCCCTGGTCAGGGCCGATCTCATGGCGCATTCGATCAGCACTGCCGACCAGCAGCTGGTCGCCGAGCTGTCAGTGCAGCGCCAGGAGCTGTGGGACCAGGCGTTCCCCGGGCTGGACCCGCGGTACCAGGCGCTGCTGCGGGCGGCGGCGCCGAAGCGGGCGCTGGCGACGATCGACACCATGGAGGCCCGCGTGATGTCGAGCCTCCCCAGCGATCACCGCATCCCGGTGCGCTCCTGGGACTCGACCGTCACCGCCTACATCGGCGGCATCCGGGGCGCGCTGCGGCGGGTCGGGGCCGGCCTGGAGGCCGCCGACCGCGCCCAGGCTCAGGCGTACCTTCTCCGGCTGATCCTCACCGGCGCCATCGGCCTGGCCGCGATCCTGCTCGCGGTCGGCATCGCCGCGCTGGTCGCCCGCAGGCTGCTGCGCCAGCTCGACGACCTGCGGGCCTCGGCGCTCGACCTGGCGAGCAAGGGGCTGCCCGAGGCGATCGAGAACCTGCGGCTCAGCGAGAACCTGCGGGCCGACGCCGAGCTGCCGCTGCTGCGGACCGGCTCGGACGAGTTCGGCGAGGTCAAGGACGCCTTCAACGCGGTCGCCCGGACCGCCCTGTCCGCCGCCGTGGACGAGATCGCCATCCGCCGGGGCGTCAACGACGTCTTCCGCAACCTGGCCAGGCGGAACCAGTCGCTGCTGACCCGCCAGCTGGAGCTGCTCGACGCGATGGAGCGCCGGATACACGACCCGGAGGAACTCGCCGACCTGTTCCGCGTCGACCACCTGACCACGCGCATGCGCCGCCACGCCGAGGGCCTGCTGATCGTCGCGGGCAGCTCCTCCGGCCGCACCTGGCGCGAGCCGGTGCCCGTCGTGGACGTGATGCGGGCCGCGATCGCCGAGGTGGAGAGCTACACGAGGATCAGGGTCACCTCGCGGACCCGCGCCGCGATCGCCGGCCACGCCGTGGCGGACATCATCCACCTGCTCGCCGAGCTGGTGGAGAACGCGACCATGTTCTCCCCCGCCAACACGCCGGTGCGGATCGACGGCGACCGGGTGGCGCGCGGCCTGGCGCTGGAGATCGAGGACCGCGGGCTCGGCATCGGGGAGGCGAAGCTCGCCGAGATCAACCACATGCTCGCCGACCCGCCGATGTTCGACCTGTCCGGCAGCGACCAGCTCGGCCTGTTCATCGCCGGCCAGCTCGCGAAGCGCCATGACATCAAGGTCACGCTGCGCACCTCGGCCTATGGCGGCATCACCGCGGTCGTGCTGATCCCGAGCTCGCTGGTGGTCGACATCCAGCCCGACGAGGAGGAGGCCGTCGTCGTGAGCATCCGCGAGCTGGGCGGCAGGCCGGTCCCGCAGCTCGTGGGCGCGCCCACCGCAGCCGACACGGCCGGGCCCGCGGCCGGCTCCGGGGACAGCGGCGACCCGGTGAGCAGCGGCCATCCGGCAGCCGCTTCCGGCACCGGCGCGACAGGCGGCCCGGCGCCGGCCGGCGGCGCTGGCTCGCCGGCCGCCACGCTGGGCTGGCCGGCCGCCACGCTCGGCTGGCCGGCCGCCGACCCGGACCAGCCCGCCGCGCAGCCGCCGGCCGGCGCGACGGGGACGGCGGCCCCGGCCCGGCACGGGACCGGAGCCGGCACCGCCGGGCACGGGCCGGCGGCGCCCGGCGGCGACCCGGCGGGCGGCGATGAGCTGCCGGTCCGGGTCCGGCAGGCGAACCTGGCACCTCAGCTCCGGGATCGCCCGCCTCCGGTGACCGGCCTTGGCGGCCTGGCCCCGGCCGGCGCCGGGACCAGTCGCAGCGCTCCCGCGGCCGACGACTCTCCCGAGGCCGCCAGGCGCACCATGTCGGCATGGCAGAGCGGGTGGCAGCGAGGCCGCCTGGCATCCGAGGCCGTGCCCGATGAGTTCCCGACCAGCCCGGACCTGCCGCGCGGCCATGGCGAGCCCCGTTCCGATTCGCCCCGCGACGGCGCCGCGCCGGAGGCCGGGGCCTCCGGCGCGCGGACGGGGCCGGAGGCAGCGCAGCCGTGATCCCAGCGGCACCAATCGCGGCAGGAGGACGCGCATGAACCAGGGCGGCGGCCTGGACTGGCTGCTCGATGATCTCGTCAGCCGGGTGGCCCAGATCGACAAGGCGGTGATCCTGTCCAGGGACGGCCTGGCCATCGCGGCCTCGCAGGGCCTGTCCCGGGAGGGAGCCGAGTACCTGGCCGCGGTCGCGGCTGGCTTCCAGAGCCTGGCCAGAGGGTTCGGGCAGCACCTGAACTGCGGCGACCCCCGTCAGACGATCGTGGAGCTCGAGTCGGCCTTCCTGTTCGTCACCTCCGCGGGCGAGGGCAGCTGCCTCGCGGTTCTGGCCAGCGTCGGCGCCGACGCCGGGCTGATCGCCTACGAGATGGCGGTCCTGGTCAGGCGCGTCGGCCAGCATCTCGGCGTCCGGCCTCGTCCCACCGCCCAGGCAAGCACATAGGCGACGTGACCGGCCGTGAACGCCAGGAGATCCGGCAGGCAGGTGCCGGAATCGGGTCCCGTGGTCAGGCCCTACGCCCTGATCGCCGGGCGGACCCGGCCGAGCGGCCAGGCGATCGACCTGATCGCGTCGGTCTGCGCGGTGCGCGGCGCGTCCGCCCCGGACTTCGACTGCGAACCTGAGCACCTGCGCCTGCTGCGGATGTGCCGCGTCCCGGCGTCGGTCGCGGACCTGGCGGCGGGCCTGGACCTGCCGCTCGGCGTGGTCCGCGTCCTCATCGCCGACCTGCGCGACCACGGCCTGGTCACGGTAACCGGGCCGGCCACGGCGGGGCTCAGCGACGGGCGCATCCTGAAGGAGGTGGCCGATGCCCTACGCAGACTCTGACCCGGCCGCGGCGTTGGCCGCCACCTCGGCGGCCCCTTTCGCCATCAAGATACTGATCGCGGGGGGCTTCGGCGTGGGGAAGACCACGCTGGTCGGCTCGGTCAGCGAGGTACGGCCGCTGCGCACCGAGGAGGACCTGAGCGAGCCCGGCTCGGGCGTCGATGCCCTGGATGGCGTCGAGCGCAAGACCACGACCACGGTCGCGATGGACTTCGGCAGGATCACCATCAACGACGACCTCGTCGTCTACCTGTTCGGAACGCCGGGCCAGAAGCGGTTCTGGTTCATGTGGGACGAGCTCGCCTACGGGGCCCTCGGCGCGGTGGTGATGGCCGACACCCGGCGGCTTGCCGACTGCTTCCCGTCCATCGACTACTTCGAGCGCGCCGGGATGCCGTTCGTGGTCGCGGTGAACTGCTTCGACGACGCTCGCCGCTACCCCCTGCCGACCATGCGCGCGGCGCTGAACCTGACCGACGACATCCCCCTGCTGCTGTGCGACGCGCGGCAGCGCTCGTCCAGCCGCGACGTGCTGGTCGCCCTCGTCGAGCACGCCCTGGCCCGCCTGAGCGCCGGCCAGCAGGTCACGCCCGCCAGATGAGCACCAGCGCGCAGTCATCGACCGGGCCGTCCCCGGCGCTGAGCGCGCGGACCAAGCTCTCCGCCCCGCCCGGGAACCCCGCCGCCACCAGCCGGTCGGCCTCGCCGAGCAGCCGGTCTATCCCGAGGTCGATGTCCCGGCCGGGAATCTCGACCAGCCCGTCGGTGTAGAGCATGATGGCATCGCCCGTGCGCAGCGTGCCGCTCTCCGCCTGCTGGCGCAGGTCGGGGACGACGCCGAGCACGATGCCGCGGGCCTGGGTCAGCCGCCACACGCCCTTGGCGCTCTCGAACTGGGCCGCCGGCGGGTGGCCGGCCGAGGAGACCACGTAGCTGCCGGTGCCGAGGTCGAGCACCAGGTGCACGGCGGTGACGAACCCCTCCGCAGGCTCGGTGCGCCGCAGGTAGGAGTTGCAGGCCGGCAGGAACCGGTCGGCGGGCAGCGAGCCGAGCAGGCCGCCGAACGCGCCGGACAGCAGCAGCGCCCTGGTGCCGGCGTCGATGCCCTTGCCGGAGACGTCAACGACGGCAACCTCCAGCCTGGTGCCATCGCAGAACGAGACGATGAAGTCACCGCCGAACATCGCGCCCCCCGCTGGGCGCAGCACCCACTCGGCCGCCCATCCCTCGGGCAGCGGGGGCAGTGAGCTGCGCGACCGGATCCGGTCGCGCAGCTCGATCAGCATCTGGTCACCGCGCAGCCCCTGCAGCCCCAGCTTGGCCCGCGTCCGCGCGAGCACGTCGGCGAAGGCCGCGATGATCACGATCGTGGCGACGATCCCGAAGCCGGTCCGCTGGCCCGCCTCCGCGACGTCGTAGGCGAGCATCACGGCGACGACCAGGAAGAGGATGCGCAGCGCCCGCGGCCACAGCAGCAGGCCGCCCGCCAGGATCGGCAGGATCATCAGGCCGGGCGAGAACCACGTGGCGGACACCCGCACGGCGGCGATGCCAATCCCCGCAACGGCGACCGCCAGCACGAGCGCGAGCCTGCGATTCCGCGTGATGAACTGCCGCCTCAGCCGGGTGCGAATGGACAGCCACGCGGAACGCGCCGCATGCCGGCGGCGGCGCGGGGAACCGGACATCATGATGGCGAAACTGTACCGGGGGCCGCTGGAAAACCGCTCGCGCCACCCTGGCCGGGCCGGATACGAAGCCGGCCGAGCTCCAGGGCCTGGCCCGCCGCCTTACCAGCCAGTATCGGCGTTGTTCCCTGGACAGGCTGCATTTCGTGATAGAACGCTCTCGTTGCGTGATCAGCGTGCCCAGGCCGCGCCGTCGCTGACGCGGGCCGCGAGAAGCAAGCAAAGGAGAGAGCCTGGTGCGGCAGATCCGGACGCTGTCCTTCCTCCCGGGTAGCGCGTCGCCGGGCGCGGCGAGGCGCTTCCACGGCGTCATCAGGCTGGTCATGGCGGCCGGCTCGGTCGCGGTGGTGTTCTGCCTCGTCCTGGCCCTCGTCGCGCTGGTGGCATCGCTCGACAGCGGGCCCCGGCTGGCCGGCGTGGCATCGACCAGGACCCTGTCGACCGCGACCGCCCCGGCGCGCGAGCCCGCGGCCGGGCGCACGGGGCCCGGCTCCTCCCGGCCAGGCGGCGGCCATCGCGCGCCCGGCAGCCGGGTGATCGCGCGCTACCACGGCGCAGGGCCGGCGACCATGGGCCCGTTCCGGGTCACGCGGCCCGGCACCTTCGGGGTCGCGTGGAGCTACGCCTGCCGGGGCAGGCGGCCCGGGAACTTCTCGGTCGGGGAGACCGGCGGCGGCCCGGACGGCGCGCTCGACGTCAGCGTCTCCGGCCCCGGTGGCCATGGCATCTCCTGGGTGCCGCGGGATCCGGGCCTGCACGCGCTGGTCGTGGTCTCGGACTGCCGGTGGACGATCCGGGTGGTCCTGCCCCGCCGGTGACCGCTCAGTCGAAGATCGGATCCCGGTACCGGCTGCGCTTGAGCTCGAAGAAACCGTCCGTTGCCATCACCAGCCGCACGCCGTCCCAGAGCCTGCCCGCCGCCTCGCCGCGCGGGACGGGGGAGACCACCGGGCCGAAGATCGACGCGCCGTCTACCGAGATGATCGGGGTGCCGACGTCGTAGCCGACCCGCTCGATTCCCTCCTTGTGCGAGGCGCGCAGCGCGTCGTCGTACTCCTGCGACTCCATCGCCTCCGCCAGGTCCGCGGGCAGGCCCGCCCCGGCGAGCGCGGCCTCGATCGTGACCCGGTCCCGCTCCGCCTTCTCATGGTGGAAGCGGGTGCCGATCGCCGTGTACAGGGGCCCGAGCACCTGCGGCCCGAACCGCTGCTCGGCCGCGACGCAGACCCGCACCGGGCCCCAGGCCCGGGCCATGGCCTGCCGGTACCCCTCCGGCAGGTCCTCCTTGCCCTCGTTGAGCACGGCCAGGCTCATCACGTGCCAGCGCGTGGTCACCGGGCGGACCTTCTCCACCTCGGTCATCCAGCGAGAGGTGATCCACGCCCACGGGCACAGCGGGTCGAACCAGAAGTCGACCTGCGTGGTGGCCTGCTCCGTCATCATCTGTCTCCTTCTGCCCTCACGGCCGGCCCCGCCGGGCCGGGCGCCCGGCGCGTCCCGGAAGCAGTCAACCGGCCCGAACCCCGTGGCATTCCGGGCGCGGCGCATGACATCATGCCTGGGTTCGGCGGGAGGCGAATCGACGCCGCGACGAAGGGGCGAACGACCATGGCGAACAACCTGACCAGGGACGAGGCCGCGCAGCGCGCCCGGCTGATCCGCGCCGAGTCCTACCAGGTGGAGCTGGACCTGACTGGTGACGAGGCCACGTTCGGCTCGGTGACCACGGTCCGCTTCTCCTGCGCCAGCCCGGGCGAGGGCTCGTTCATCGACCTGACCGCCCCGGAGGTCACGGAGGTCATCCTGAACGGCCGGCCGCTCCCGCCCGGCCTGTTCGACGGGGACCGGATCGCGCTGCCGGAGCTGGCGGCGTCGAACGAGCTGACCGTGCGCGCCCGGTGCGCGTACTCGCGCAGCGGGGAGGGGCTGCACCGGTTCACCGACCCGGCGGACAAGCAGGTGTACCTGTACTCGGACCTGGAGACATTCGACGCGCACCGGATCTACGCCTGCTTCGACCAGCCCGACATCAAGTCCCGCTTCGAGTTCACCGTGACCTGCCCGGACACCTGGCAGGTGATCTCCAACACCGCGCCCGACCGCCCCGGCGAGCCCGCCGGGCCGGGGGCGCGCCGCTGGCACTTCCCGCCCACCCCGCCGCTGAGCACCTACATCACCGCGGTCGCCGCCGGCCCCTACCACGAGGTCCGCGCCGAGCACGACGGGATCCCGCTGGGGATCTTCTGCCGCCAGTCGCTCGCCCGCCACCTCGACCCGGACGAGATCTTCGAGGTCACCCGGGCGGGCTTCGACTACTTCCACGCGGCATTCGGGGTGCGCTACCCGTTCGGCAAGTACGACCAGCTGTTCGTTCCGGAATTCAAGGCCGGGGCGATGGAGAACGCGGGCGCGGTCACGTTCCTTGAGGACTACATCTTCCGCTCCAGGGTCACCGATTCCCGGCGGGAGGCCCGCGCCGAGACGATCCTGCACGAGATGGCGCACATGTGGTTCGGCAACCTGGTCACCATGCGCTGGTGGGACGACCTGTGGCTGAACGAGTCGTTCGCCACCTGGGCGGGCACGGTCGCCCAGGCGGAGGCGACCCGCTGGACGAACGCCTGGACCACGTTCAGCCAGGCATGGAAGGCGTGGGCGTACCGGCAGGACCAGCTCCCCACCACGCACCCGATCGCCGCCGACATCACCGACATCGCGGCGGTCGAGGTGAACTTCGACGGGATCACCTACGCCAAGGGCGCCGCCGTCCTCAAGCAGCTGGTCGCCTATGTCGGGCGGGAGAACTTCCTCACCGGCCTGCGCGCCTACTTCGCCGCGCACGCCTGGGGGAACGCCTCGCTGGCCGACCTGCTCGACGCGCTGGAGCGGGCCTCCGGCCGGCAGCTAGCGCCGTGGTCGAAGGCCTGGCTGGAGACCGCAGGGGTGAACACGCTCCGCCCGCGGTTCGAGACCGGCGCGGACGGCTCGTTCACCTCCTTCTCCGTCGTGCAGGAGGCACCCGCCGAGCACCCGGTGCTGCGGCCGCACCGGATCGCGATCGGCCTGTACGACCGGGGCGAAGCGGGCCTGGTGCGGCGCCGCCGGGTCGAGAAGGACGTGGCCGGGGAGCGGACCGAGGTGCCCGAGCTGGCCGGCGAGCCGCGGCCGGACCTGGTCCTGGTCAACGACGACGACCTGACCTTCGCCAAGATCCGGCTGGACGAGCGGTCGCTGCGGACGCTGATCTCCTCGATCGGGGAGTTCGCCGACCCGCTGCCGGCGGCGCTGTGCCTGGCAGCCGCCTGGGACATGTGCCGGGACGCGGAGCTGCCCGCCCGCGACTACGTGGAGCTGGTGCTCTCCGCCGCCCCTTCGGTCACCGACGTCTCGGTCCTGCAGACCGTGCTGCGCCAGGCCGCAGCCGCGGTGCGGCGGTTCGCCGACCCGTCGTGGCGCCCGGCGGGCCTGGCCCGGCTGGCGGGCGCGCTGCGCGAGCTCCTCCTGGCGGCCGAGCCCGGCTCGGACTTCCAGCTCGCCTACGCGCAGGCGTTCGCCGGCGTGGCGACCTCGGCCGCCGACCTCGGGATGCTCTCCGGGCTGCTCGATGGCTCGGTCGTGATCGACGGCCTCGCGGTCGACACCGAGCTGCGCTGGCAGCTCCTGTTCCGCCTGGTCAGCCGGGGCATGGCGGGGCAGGGCGCGATCGACGCCGAGCTCGACCGGGACCGCACGGACGCCGGCGAGCGCCACGCGCTGGCCTGCGCCGCCGCGATCCCCGACCCGGCGGCGAAGGAGGCGGCATGGAGCCGGATCGTCTCCGGCGAGCTGCCGAGCGCCTCGTTCCGCGCCGCGCTGGGCGGATTCGCCGCGCCGGACCAGGACGAGCTGCTCGCCCCGTACCTGCCGCGGTTCTTCGACGAGGTCGGGCGGATCTGGCGGGAATGGGGCATGGACATGGCGCAGTACTTCGCCGAGAACGCCTACCCGTCGACCGTGGTCACGCGGGAGGCGCTCGACGCCGCCGCCGGGTACCTGCGGCGGGCCGACCCGCCCGCGCCGCTGCGCCGCCTGCTGGCCGAGGGGCGTGACGACGTGGCCCGCGCGCTGCGCTGCCGGGAGCGGGACGCCGCGGCGGCGGCCTGACGCCCCGCCGCGCCGCTCATCCGGACACGGCCCGGGCGAGCGACCGGAGCAGCCCGACGCGGGGAAGGTCCTCGACGAGCACGGCATCGCCGCGCGCGTCGCACAGCGGCACCCGCCAGTTGGGGTACCCGGACGAGGTGCCGGGGATGTTCTGGGCGCGGCGCTCACCCACCGCGTCGGCGAGCGAGACCCCGAGCAGCAGCGCGGGGGTGCGGGCCAGGAAGCGGTACATGGCGACGGTGAACTCCCCCGGCCCGGCCTCGCCGCCCGGCGGGAGCAGCCCGCGCTCCGCCAGGGCGCGCCGCCAGGCGGCCAGCGCCCGCCCTGCGGCGCGCCGCTCCGCCTCCGGGTCGGTGAGCAGCCCGAGCCGCTCCCGCACCGCGACCTGCTCGCCGGAGACGAACGCGGCGACCGGCGGCACGTCGTGCGTGCCGACCGTGGCCAGGCACAGCCGCCGCCAGCGCTCCGGGCGCCGCGGCCGGCCGCCGCGCTCGGTGGCGAACCAGGCCATCTCGGTGCCGAGCACCCCCCGGCCCGCGAGGTAGCGGCGGAACCACGGCTCCGCAGTGCCGAGGTCCTCCCCGATCGCGACCGCGCCGGCCTCGGCGGCCGCGCCGGTGAGCACGGCGGTCATCGCGCGGTGGTCGTAGCGGACGTAGGCTCCCTCGGCCGGCGGCAGGCCGTCGGGGATCCACCACAGCCGCATCAGGCCGAGCACGTGGTCGGCGCGGACCCCGCCGACGTGCCGGAACGCGGCCCGGAGCATGCCGGCCAGCGGCCGGTACCCGGCGGCGGCGAGCAGCCCAGGATGCCAGGGCGGCTGGGACCAGTCCTGCCCGCGCTGGTTGAACCCGTCGGGCGGGGCGCCGACGCTCATCCCGGGGACCAGCAGGCCCTGCCAGGCCCAGGCGTCCGCCCCGCCGGGGTGCGCGCCCACCGCCAGGTCACCGATCACGCCGATCGCCATCCCCGCAGCGCGCGCGGCCGCCTGCGCGGCGGCGAGCTGGGAGTCCGCGAGCCACTGCGCCCAGGCGTGGAACTCCGCCCTCGCGGCGAGCGGGCCCGCGGCGACCTCGGCCGCCCCGGCGCGCGGGTCACGCAGGCGGGCGGTCCAGGCGCGCCAGTCGGGGCCGTGGCGCTCGGCGAGCGCGCACCAGGCCGCCCAGGCCGCGAGGTCCTCGCCCTGCCGGGAGGTGAACGAGCGGTACTGCGACTCCCGTTCCCCGCTCCTGGGCACGCGGTGGACGAGCTCGAGGGCGCGCCGCTTGGCGGCCCAGACCCGGTCGCGGTCGATCAGCGCGCCGCTGCCGCTGGCGGCGCGCAGCGGCGCGGCCAGATCCTCGATCTGGCCGCGATCCTCCGCCGGCAGCCGCCGGTACTCCGGGATGTCCTCGATGCGGATGTAGAGCGGGCTGATATAGCGCCTGGTCATCGGCAGGTAGGGCGAGTCGCCGACCGGCGGGGCGGGCGCGGCGGCGTGCAGCGGGTTGACCTGGATGAAGCCGGCGCCCAGCTCGCGGGCCGACCACGCGGCCAGCTCCGCCAGGTCGCGCAGGTCCCCGTGGCCCCAGGAGCGGCGCGAGCGGACCGAGTAGAGCTGTACGGTCAGGCCCCACGCGCGGCGTTCCGGCGGGGCGAGGGGCGGGGCCTGCGGGGCCGCCGCCCGGCCCGGGCCCGCACGCCGGGATCCCGGCACGGCGGGCGGGCCGGCGGCCCCGGGCGGGCCGGCGGCCTCCAGCGCCTGGACGACCGCGGCCAGCGACCGCTGGCCGACCCGCACCGGGCGG